>CAXNIQ010000118.1:0-4650 GCA_964202465.1 Ilumatobacteraceae bacterium | reverse complement strand
TTCGCGTGCTTCAGGGAAGGTCACGTATGAGCCGCCGTGCACCCAGCAACCTGAGCCCTCGATAACGACGATCTTTGTTGCACAACGTTCGAGCAGTGTGCGGTCGTGACTCACCATCAAGATGGTGGAGCGACAAACCTTGATCTGTTCTTCGAGCCATGCACGGGTTGGTATATCGAGGTAGTTGTCGGGTTCGTCAAGCAACAGCACGTCGGCGCCAGAGGTGAGCAAGAGGTCGAGAACTAAGCGTTTGCGTTCGCCGCCAGAGAGCTCAGACACGAGTCGTGTCGATAAATCATCAATTTGTGACTTGACGCTGCGCTGTGCAGACGCTTGCCATTTGGTTTCGAGTTCGTATCCACCCAAATCGCCCCAGTCGGAGAGCGCAGTCGCGTAACCCATTCCGTCATCGGTGCCATCGGCCAAAGCTTTTTCGGCAGCAACAAGTGCGCGGCCGGCAGTGCGCAGTGCGTTAGGCGCAACTTCGATCAACATTTCGCGCAGTGTGTCGTCGGGGCGTGACATACCTACGTCTTGCGTCATGTTGAGCATGGTGCCGCCAAGAGAAAACTCGCCACCATCTGCTTCGATTTGTGCAGACAAGATTCGCAAGATGGTGCTCTTACCAACACCGTTGGCGCCAACAATTGCAGCGTGTTCGCCAGCCGTGACTTTAAAACTCACATCAAAAAATAATTGGTCTGAGCCAGGTGGGCCATATTCCAATTCGGAGACAATGATGCTGCTCATCGCATGAAGTCTGTCTGAAGTTTTTGTCAATTACGCTGAAAGGCAGTGAATAAAAAAGCAGCATTTTCATTTTTGCAGGTCACAAATGCTGCATCCGGAATTTCGAACGGCGTGGTGATGATCACCATTCCGTGGCTCGTACTTGATCTCACCGGATCGGCCGCCAAGGCTGGACTGCTTGCCGCACTATCGAGTGTGCCCGGAATCTTTGTGTCACCAATTGTTGGTGGGCTCATCGACCGGTTTGGGCGTCGAGCGATCTCGATGTTTTCGGATGTGATGTCAATGATTTCGGTATTGATGTTTTTGCTGATCAATTGGGTCGGCGATCTGACATATATGTGGATTTTGGTAATTGCCGTACTTGGTGCATGCTTTGACCCCGCTGGCTACACAGCACGCAAGGCATTGATTCCCAATGCCGCAACATCATCAGGTATCGATGTGGATTCGGCAAATGGTCGGCACGAAGGAATTTTCGCGATTGGCTGGATGGTTGGCCCCGCACTTGGCGCAGCGTGTATTGAGTTCAGTGGACCAATGCTCGCGTTTGGAATTACTGCAGTGACATTTGGGGTAGCGACTGTGTTTGTTTTGCTGATGAAAGTTGACGACGCCCATGGCAAAACAATTGCCCACGAGGATGACGGACACGAGCGCTTTTTTGATTCGCTCAAAAGTGGATTGCGTGTTTTGACTACCGACAAACCGTTGCTCTCGCTGACAATCTCGTTTGTGTTTCTTTCAGCGATGTATATGCCAATCGACACGGTGATTTTTCCCACGTATTTCGAGTCGATCAATAATCCGCGCGCTCTTGGCTCGCTCTTTGCAAGCCTTGCAGCAGGCATGGTGATCGGCTCATTCTCATATGGCAAACTCGCCGCACGTTTTCCAACCAAGACGTTGTTGCGCTTAGTCGTACTGATCTCGAGCCTTGCGTTGTTTCCGATGGCGCTTCTTCCGTCGACCTTGTGGTTTGTGGTTCTCGCATTTTTTGCGGGTTTGTCCTGGGGGCCGTTTAATCCGTTGTGGAACACCGTTGTACAAACACGAGTGCAGCCAGAGTTGCAGGGTCGTGTCTATGGACTGCAGATGTCACTGCTGTATGCAGGTCCTCCTGCTGGGCAATTGATTGTTGGCGCATGTGTGGACAACTTTGGATTACAGCCAACATTTGTTGTGTTGATGTCAATTTTTGCAGCGACCGGAGTATTGATCGCTTCGTTGCCCGTGTTCCGCGGGCTCTAAGATATTTTGCATGCCACTACACCCGCAAGCTCAAGCAGTCGCAGATTTTTATGCGGCGATGCGTACAACTCCATTTGAAGAACTGGCACCGACAGACGCACGAGCCCTGTACAACGCTGGTCAGATTCCAAGCGAAGAAGCGGTATTTGAGATTCGCGATATTGATGCAGGCGGCATTCCTTGCAGGCTCTATCGACCATCGTCAAATACCGATCTCGGACTCCTTGTATTTTTCCATGGTGGCGGTTGGGTGATTGGTGACCTCAATTCGCATGACGGTGTATGTCGCTCGCTGGCCAACAAGTCTGGTCATGCAGTTCTGTCTGTTGATTACCGCTTGGCTCCAGAGCACAAATTTCCAGCAGCATTCGATGATTGTGTGGACGCACTTCGCTGGGCGCACGATCACGCTGCATCGCTTGGTGTTGAAAAGACACGAATTGCCGTGGGCGGCGACTCCGCCGGTGGCAACTTGGCAGCAGCAGTTGCCTTGGCAGAAGTTGTTCCGCTCAAATTCCAACTGTTGATTTATCCAGCCGTTGACTTGTCTATGAAGTCTCCATCAATTGAAGAAAATGCGACTGCGCCTATTCTGACCAAATCGGTAATGGCGTGGTTCGTTGATCATTACATTCGCGACAGTGCTGACCACAAAAATATTCAGGCGTCACCAATGGTTGCTGACGACAGCCTGTTGAAGCGAATGCCACCAGCACTTGTGATTACGGCACAGTTCGATCCGCTGCGCGATGAGGGTGAGGCGTATGGGAAGCGACTTGTAGAAAATGGCGTGAATTGCACCATCACTCGGTACAACGGCGCATTTCACGGTTTTTTCAACATGATTACGCTTTTGGATGACGCACAGTCTGCACACGCTCAGTCGGCAGCTTTGTTGCGCAAATATCTCGTCTAGTTCAACGAGATCGATTCGCTTAATAATTTATTCGTTGCCCTGAACTCTGTCGAGTTGTGGCGCGTCAGCGTCGAGTAGCGCGAGCACATCTCCTGGGGTGATGGCCGTGCAGAATTCGCCGTGCAGGTTGGCAACTGCCATGTCGTGCACCAACTCGGCGTCGTAGTCGGCGCCGTCCAGCCCAATGCGGTTCGTTGTAGCGCAACAGTCGGGAACGAGATATGTATCAAAACCGAGATTGCCAGCCATACGCGTGGTTGTCTCGATGCACATGTTGGTAAAAAAGCCGACGATCACGAGTCGCTTGATGCCTTTGCGGCGCAACTGAATCTCGAGATCGGTGCCGATAAAGCCACTATTGACATCTTTTTCAACAACAACGTCGGTTGGTTGCACTTCAAAGCCCTCTTTTTGTGCACCTGTAGGTAGAGAAAATTTGAGTGGGGAAGCTGTTTCGCGAGAGTCGTGTCGTGTGTACGCGATGGTGAGGCCATGTTGACGAAACGCTGCAAGCAATCGCAACATATACGACTCGGCGTCGGGGTTGTTGCGGCGACCCGTTGGCCCGCCCCAGTGCTCGAGCACATCAACACCCTTTTGCACGTCAACGAGAAGTAATGCGGTATCGCTAGAAAACTGAGTGATCACGCCATTGAGGATAGCGAGAGTGGTATCGCTATTTGCGGCGTGATTCTCTCGCTGCTGGCATCCAGTTTTCACCAGCGGTTGCATCTATGCGAGCAATAAATCTGTGTCCAATTGGCTCGATGAGTTGCACGAAGTCGAGAGTGAGCTGTTCGCCAAGGTGGCGCCATGCTTTTTCGCATAATTCGTTTGTGGTGTCTTCTATTTTTTCTCTAAACGCAAGTCCGGCATCGTTGATGCGTCCATCACTCACGAAACCTCTGGTGTCAAGCGCGGCCCACGCATCTTCAAGTTGAGCATCGTCGGCGCCGCGGCTGCGCGGAATCCAGTCGCCGGGATAACCAAGAAACGCGTCATGCAAGAGCCCGGCCTGCACACCACTGATGTCGTGACTTGCAAGTACAGCAAAGTGTGTGTCGCCACGCCATTCACGAATGCAGTTAACGGCAAGCCATGCAGACAACGCTGGGTTGTCTTCGCAACGACCCCATGCACGATGAGCCGCGTGCAACACGCGTCCTCCGAGAGGTAGTGAGTCGGCAGCATCCCACAGTGGTAAAGCCAACTTTCCCAATTGGTCAATTATCTCTGGTGCATATTCGTGCAATCCACGAGCAACAGCTTCATTGCGTACCCGGTATGCATCTTCAAACGTCGTGTGCTGTCGAGCGACATCAAGGCACACATCAATGAACTCTTTACGAATCGAATAAAAAGCAGCGACGACGGCATTGTTGCCGGCCGAGGCAAGTGGAGCAGAGCGTGTGGTGATGTAATAGCCCAAACCATTGGGCACGCCGAGTGCGGTGAAGCGCGCGATGGCATCTGGGTCCCAATAAATCCAACCGATAAGCCGGTGCGAAGCGAGTGAGGATCGGGCACTGAGCTCACGCCAATTTGTCATGCGCAAACGGTAGCAGTCATGCAAGAATTGCATACAACTGTGAGCACACCAAGTTTATTTAGCGATGCACAAGAGCTACTTGCCTATGACGGAAGTGCTGTGTTGCATCCACGATTTCTTGAAACCAACTTTGCTCGTGGCGCATTTGATGAATTACAAAGAGCAACGTTGTGGGAGCAACCAG
>CAXNIQ010000117.1:0-4704 GCA_964202465.1 Ilumatobacteraceae bacterium | reverse complement strand
GTGCCAAATCTGTTCCGCTTCGTCATCGCTCTCGTGCACGGTGATCCATAATTGGTCGCCATCAAAACCCAAGACCTCAGTAACAAGTTCCCACGACCATGGAATTGCATCGGATTTGAAATAATCGCCGAAACTAAAATTGCCCATCATCTCGAAAAAAACAAGATGGCGTTTGGTGCGACCAACATCGTCTAGGTCGTTGTGTTTTCCGCCTGCTCTCGCACACTTTTGCACACTGACCGCACGTTTGTAAGGAGCAGCCTCGTCTCCAACAAAATAGGGCTTGAACGGCACCATGCCAGCAACCGTGAACAACACCGTTGGGTCATGAGGAATGAGACTTGCAGACTGAACTGGGGCATGACCCTTGGACGCAAAAAAACCAGTGAAGGCATCGCGAAGTTGATTCGCTGAAGTGATCGAGTTGTTAGTTGCCGACATTTGACACAAGTCTAGTTGTCGAGCAGCGCAGCCCTACTTGATATTGGTGTGCAGGGAGTCGCCCTGTTGATGCACCAAACTGCTGTCCTCGACCCGCAAATTGCGAACCATCTCAAAACCCTGATTGGCTAATTTGGAGACGCCCGAATAGACATCACTCGCCACTTGCGCGAGCGTGATCTGGCTTGCAGCATCTCTCGCCTTTTCTTTCGCGTAGCGCCAACCTAAGACACCCGCGAACATTCCTAGTGTGAACCAAAATAGACGCTTCATCATGACCAACCACCTCGTTGTGAACTTGTCGCCAAACCTATTTGTCTGGCGGCTTGTAATACGGATCACTCCGTCGAACCGCACCCTCAGTTTGCGCAGGAAGAGAGTCCTGTTCCACTTTGAGCCCTGAAGTCCCTTGTGTTGCGCGATTTGATGATTGATCGTCATGCGGCGAGCGGTATTCGGTTCCATGACCAAGCACTTGGGCTCCTGCGTAATGTGCGTCTCGCAGATGCGCGGGAACTTCCACGTCAACGCCTTGGCGTATGTCGCTGCGCGCAGTCCAAATGGCCACTGCTGAACCGTTGCTCTTTGGTGCTTGGGCTAGATACACAACAGCCTGTGCCAAATTGAGTTGTGCTTCAGGCAAACCAACATGATCTACCGCTTGCGCTGCAGCAACTGCAATGACAAGCGCTTGAGGGTCGGCCATGCCAATGTCTTCTGACGCCAAGATGATCAGACGTCGGGCAATAAACCTCGGATCATCCCCGGCCTCGAGCATGCGTGCAAGCCAAAAAATTCCTGCGTCGATATTGCTTGCTCTGATGCTCTTTATAAATGCCGACACCACGTCGTAATGATCGTCACGCCCATAATTGAGTGCGCTCACACCAAGAGCTGAGTCAACATGCGCAATCGTCACCACGCCAGGTCGCGCAAGTGCGCATGCCACTTCAAGCGCAGTGAGCCCTTGTCGCCCATCGCCTGCTGCACGCTGAGAAAGCATCGTCAATGCCTCTTCGTGCGCCGTCATTCCCTCCGCAATCAATCCACGCTCCAACAACGCTCTAATCGCAGTGTGATCAAGGGTTTCCAATCGAAACAACGTACTGCGGCTGCGCAGTGGCCCATTGACTTCAAAGAATGGATTCTCTGTAGTCGCACCGATCAATGTGATGATCCCGCTCTCGACCGACGGGAGAAGCGCATCCTGTTGCGACGTTGAGAAACGGTGAATCTCGTCTACAAACACAATGGTCGAACGCCCATGTTGCCCAAGTCGCTCGGTTGCTCGCTCTATTGCTTCACGCACGTCTTTAACGCCGGACGTTACCGCAGAAAGTCTTTCGAAAGCGCGATTTGTGCTGGACGCAACAACTTCGGCGAGCGTTGTCTTTCCTGTTCCGGGTGGTCCCCACAAAATGACCGAAGACAATCGATCGGCCTCAATCAACTTTCGCAATGGCGCTCCAGGCGCAAGTAGATGCTCTTGACCAACAATCTCATCGAGTGTGCGCGGACGCAACCGCGCAGCAAGTGGTGCCTGAGAGCGGAGCCGATCAGCGACTGCTGCAGTGAAAAGGTTGTCGGCTTGACTCACCGCTGCTGATCGCTAACTCTTTGCAGGTGGGGGCAGCAAACGAATGCCAAGCTCGTTCAACTGTGCTGGGTCAACCGGAGTTGGAGCATTGGTCATCGGATCACTGCCAGATTGTGTCTTTGGAAATGCAATGACCTCGCGAATATTTTCTTCACCAGCCAGAATCGCAACGAGCCGATCTGTGCCAAAAGCGAATCCGCCGTGTGGTGGCGCACCATATTTGAATGGTTGTAAGAAGAATCCGAAGCGACGATCGGCGTCTTCATCTGATATTCCGAGTTGGCGAAATACTCGCCTTTGCATCTCTGGATCGTGAATACGAATTGAGCCTGAACCCAGTTCCCATCCGTTGAGCACCAAGTCATAGGCAAGAGCGCGAACGCTCATCGGATCGGTTTCAAGTCGGTCGATATCGTCGGGATGTGGTTGACAAAATGGATGATGTCCTGGCTGAGGCTTTCCAGTTGACGCGCTGATACCAACAAAGAGCGGAAAATCTATGACCCACACGTAGCGGTATGGACCTTCATGAACTGGCGGGCGTCCGATGTCGTTTCGCAAATGCCCCAATACGGCACACGTTGTCGACCATTCGTCGGCAACCAACAGCAACAAGTCGCCAGACTTTGCATGCATCTGTTGCAACAGGGCGGTTCGTTCACTCTCGCTCAAAAACTTGGCAACAGGTGAATCCAGCACAAGGTCGTCACCAACTTTGATCCATACAAGCCCCTTGGCCCCCATTTGCTTGGCGCGATCAGTGAACGTGTCCAGTTTGCTGCGCCCCGATGCAGCTGCATCTGGATAGGTCGCTGCATCGACCCTCAACCCCTTAATCGACTTTGCGGTTGCAAAGGCCTTAAATTCGGTTGTCGCAAAAACTCCTGTGAGTTCGATCAATTCCAATCCAAATCGCAAGTCTGGCTTGTCGCTGCCGAATCGATTCATTGCATCGTGCCAAGTGATTTGTTCGATCGGTGGCGGAGTTTGTCCGAGCGCTGCCTCGGCGGCTGCAACTACGGCTTGGCTGATTGCGCTCAGCACGTCGTCTTTCGTGACAAAACTCATCTCTGCATCCAATTGCATAAATTCGTACTGCCGGTCTGCTCGCAAGTCTTCGTCGCGCAAACAACGAGCGATTTGGTAATAACGATCGATTCCTGCAACCATCAACAACTGTTTCCACAACTGTGGAGACTGGGGCAACGCATAAAACGAACCAGGTTCTTTACGTGAAGGAACCAAGAACTCGCGCGCTCCTTCGGGCGTAGAAGGCATCAAAAATGGTGTCTCAACCTCGACAAAGTTTTGTGCTTCCATAGCACCACGTATTGCCGAGTTAACTTTTGCACGAATGCGTAAATTCTTTTGCATGCGCTCTCGACGGATATCGAGGTAGCGAAACTTGAGCCGCACGCCTTCATCTACATCATCAGCACGAGCGTCAATAGGGAATGGTGGTGATTCGGCCGCGTTGAGCACTGTCAATTGGCATTCAACCAATTCGACGCCTCCTGTTGGCAAGTTGGCATTCACAGTGCCATCAGGGCGGGCTTGTACTTTGCCAGTGATCTGCACTACCCATTCATTGCGCACATCTTTTACGTCGCTCACCACACACTGAACAACACCCGAGTAATCGCGCAGATCAAGAAATGCAAGGTGTTCGCCGTGCTCGCGGCGCCGTGCAATCCAGCCACACAAGGTGACCGTTTGTCCGATGTTTTCTGGGCGCAGACTGCCACACAGATGCGAACGCAATGCAGTTGCATTGATTGAAGTATTTAGCGAACTAGACATGGACTCACTTTCGTTTCGTAATTTCATTCTGAACTGCTCCGACGATCTGATCTCGTGCGACAGCATATTGCTCTCCCGAATTCATCGGACGCAAGATGATATGTCCCGCAGCCACTTCATCGGTGCCAATGATTAAAGCAATTGAGGCGCCGCTCCTATCTGCGGCCTTCATTTGCGCTTTCATGCTCCGATTATCAAATGCGCGATCGGCACTGATTGAGTTTCTTCGCAACAGACTGCAAATCTCCGCAGCATGCAAGCCACCTGTTGTGTCAACGACAAAAACAGAAACATCGGTGTTCGGAGCCGCAAAAACACTTTCGGCATCGCAAGCGAGAAGCGTGCGATCAAGACCAAGCGCAAAGCCGATGCCCGGTGTTGATGGCCCACCCAATTGCTCGACAAGCCCGTCGTATCGACCTCCACCACCGATAGCTGTGTGGGCGGCCGTGAGCGCGGTTGACACAAATTCAAAAGTTGTTCGCCGGTAATAGTCGAGACCTCGCACCAAGCGATCATCGATCGCATACTTCACATCGAGCGCGTCAAGTGCACGCAGCACAGAATCAAAATGTTGGGCTGCATCAGGACTTAAGTAATCTCGAATTTTGGGAGCACCAGCGATGAGTGCTTGATCTTCGCGCCGCTTGGAGTCGAGGACACGCAGCGGATTCTTTGTCAGCGTAGTTTGTGATTCTTGTGAAAGCTGTGCAAGATTTGCAGAGAAATACTCAAACAACGCTGCTGAATACCTCTCGCGATCACCATCATCGCCGAGCGAATTGACTGCCAAATGAACACCTTTCAATCCGAGGCGTCTATAAAATGTTTCGGCAAGAGCAATGACTTCGGCATCCAACATTGGA
>CAXNIQ010000116.1:0-4722 GCA_964202465.1 Ilumatobacteraceae bacterium | reverse complement strand
CATGCAGTCGTTGCCGCAGTACAAAAACTTGATGGTGTGACAGTTCTTGATTGGTGGGACCGAACGTTCCGCATGCATGAGGCTGGAAAGATCGAAGTCATCAGTACTGCTCCTGTGAATGATCGTGATGATTTGTCAATGGCATACACGCCGGGTGTTGCTCGTATCTGCACTGCAATTGAAAAAGATCCGTTGCTTTCACACAAGTACACCATTCGCAAAAATACCGTTGCCATTGTGAGCAATGGAACCGCAGTGCTCGGACTTGGCGACATTGGCCCAGAGGGTGCGATGCCTGTCATGGAAGGCAAGGCGCTGCTATTTAAAGAGTTTGGTGGGGTCAACGGGTTTCCGATTTGCATCAATGCTCGCACTGCTGACGAAGTTGTTGATTTTGTGCAACGCATTGCACCAACATTTGGTGGAATCAATTTGGAGGACATCAAAGCTCCAGAGTGTTTTGAAATTGAAGAACGTCTACGCGCGAGCCTTGACATTCCTGTGTTCCACGACGACCAACATGGCACAGCAGTGGTCACTTTGGCGGCGCTGTGGAACTCATTGAAGATCACTGGTAAGAAAATGGAAGACCTCACAGTTGTAATCGCTGGTGTTGGTGCTGCAGGTGTTGCTATTGGCAAGATTCTTCTCAATGCCGGCATTGGCGATGTGATTGGTTGTGACCGTGTTGGTGCCATTTACACCGGCAGAGGTGAAATGAACTCTGCCAAGGAATGGTTTGCAGCACATACAAACTCGTCTCGCAAAATGGGAACCATTAGTGACGTCATGAACGGCGCAGACGTTTTTATTGGGGTGAGTGGACCAGATCTGATTACTGCTGCCGATGTGCGCTCAATGGCAAAGAACCCCATTGTGTTTGCAATGGCAAACCCAAACCCAGAAATTCGTCCAGAGCAGGTCGACGGTCTTGCTGCCGTTATGGCTACTGGTCGCAGCGACTATCCGAACCAAATCAATAACGTGCTCGCATTCCCTGGCATCTTCCGTGGTGCACTTGACGCAAATGCTACGGACATCACTGAAGGCATGAAATTGGCAGCCGCAATTGCCATTGCCGAATCGGTTACCGATGCCCAGTTATCGCCAGATTTTGTGGTGCCGTCGGTGTTCGACAGAACCATTGTTGAACGTGTTGCTCCGGCGGTTGCTGCAGCTGCAGTAAAAGACGGCGTTATCCGCAAGTCGTAAAACGATTACGATTCGCGCGCGGTAACGAACGCAGCAACGCACGTATCAATGTCGGCCCTGGTGTGCGTTGCGCACACTTGCACACGAATGCGTGCCTTGCCCATCGGAACAACGGGGTAGGAGAAGGCAACGACGTAGATACCGAGTTTGAAAAGTTCTGTAGCCATGCGAACTGCTTCGTGTTCATCAGCAAACATCACAGGAACGATTGGATGTTCGCCGGGCAGCAATGTAAAGCCAGCAGCAGCCATCTGATCACGGAAATATTTGGCGTTGCCACGAAGTGTCTCTCGCATTGAATTGCCTTGAGCAACCAAGTCGAGGGCAACGAGCGAACCGGCCACGACAGTTGGCGGTATCGAGTTAGAAAACAAATATGGTCTCGCGCGTTGGCGCAACAAGTCAACAATTTCTTGGTGAGAAGAGATGTAACCGCCTGATGCTCCACCAAGCGCCTTACCGAGCGTGCCGGCGATGATGTCGACACGATCGCGAACACCAAACATTTCTGGCGTGCCTGCACCCGTTGCACCGATGAAGCCAACTGCATGCGAGTCATCCACCATGACCATCGCTTCGTACTTGTCGGCGAGATCACAGATTTCATTGAGGGGGGCAAACGATCCGTCCATCGAGAACACTCCGTCGGTCACAATGAGCGTCCGTCGTGCGCCACGTGCTGCGACAAGTTGGGCTTCGAGGTCGGCTATATCTCGGTTCTTGTATCGGTAGCGCGTTGCCTTGCACAATCTGATGCCATCGATGATCGAGGCGTGATTCAATTCGTCAGAAATAACCGCATCGTTTTGATCAAGCAGTACTTCAAAAACTCCACCATTGGCATCGAAGCACGATGGAAACAAAATTGTTGCATCAGTACCCAGCAAGGTTGAAAGTCGCGCTTCAAGCACGTCGTGTTGCGACTGGGTTCCACAGATGAATCGCACGCTTGCCATGCCAAAGCCGTTGATGTCGAGAGATTCTTTCGCTGCAGCAATCACTGCGGGGTTATTTGCAAGTCCGATGTAGTTGTTGGAACAAAAATTGATCAAATCGTTTCCGCTGCTCGAGACATGCGATGCCTGTGGTGAATCGAGTAGTCGCTCACGCTTGTACAGGCCTGCCGACTGGATCTCGTCGAGAGTCTTCTTCAGTTCTTGTCGAACGCTTGTGTACATGGCTTGGCCCTACGACCAATCCATCACGACTTTGCCGGAGTTCGACGAACGAGCGGCAGCAAATGCCTTCTCCCAGTCGTTGGCCACAAAGCGGTCGGTGATGACGTCACGAATATCGAGTCCGGTTTGGATCAGTGAGTTCATTGCATACCAAGTCTCAAACATCTCTCGTCCGTAAATGCCCTTGATGGTGATCATGTGCGTGACGAGCTTTGCCCAATTGATCGAGATCTCATTGCTTGGCAAGCCGAGCACAGCAACTCGGCCACCGTGACTCAAGTTGTCCAAGATGTCGGGAAGGGCAGTGGGTGCGCCACTCATCTCGAACGCAACGTCGAAGCCCTCGACCATGCCGAGTGTCTGTTGTGTCGCGGCAATTGACGAAGTCAGCGGATTGACTGCAACGTCAACACCCATGGTGCGAGCAAGAGCAAGCCTCGATTCATTGATGTCACTCACTACAACAAACCGTGCGCCAACATGTCGTGCAACTTTTGCTGCCATCAAGCCGATTGGGCCAGCACCAGTAATGAGCACGTCTTCACCTGCAACAGGAAAAGTCAGTGCAGTGTGCACTGCATTACCGAATGGGTCAAAGATTGCTCCGAGTTCGGCATCAACGGCATCAGAGTGCACCCACACATTGCTTGCAGGAATGACCACGTATTCGGCGAATGCACCGTCGCGGTTGACACCAATACCCAACGTGTTTTTGCACATGTGGCGTCGACCTGCTCGACAGTTGCGACATGTTCCGCAAATGATATGGCCCTCGCCAGATACGAGTGCGCCCAACTCGAGAGCTTTTACTTCAGAACCCATTTCTACAATGCGGCCAGAAAATTCGTGACCGATGATGAGAGGTGCATTGACTGCTGATGCAGCCCACGCGTCCCAAGAATCAATGTGTAAGTCGGTGCCGCAGATGCCTGTTTTTTCAACACGAATCTTGACGTCGTACGGACCAGGGGTTGGTTCGGCACACTCGATCATCTCGAGGCCGGGTGCCGCCGATGGCTTGAATAACGCGCGCATAGTGATTTGATCGTACTGTGAAGTGCTGCGCTACCTAAAGAAGTGGTGAGATTTGAGTATTTTTCAGAGTTCTACATAATCACGGCTTCGGGTGGGATGCAAGAAAGTCGTAAACCCTGCTGGCAAAGGTAGTGCTAAGGGCTGGAACATGTCCGCCCTGATCGAGTGTCCAAAGTTCAACTTCGGTTCCGTTGCGACAGTTATTCCACGACGTGATGGATGTTTCGCTTCCTGCGATGGTGGTGACAAGATCAAGTTTGTCTGCGCGCGGTACGGCGTTGTTGGAGCACCGATCAAAAGTTGCCCATTGGGCAGCTGAGGCAGTTGCGCTCGGGTACTGCTTGCCAAGTATGGAACCACCGTCGAAAAGAATTGTCGTGTCACTTGTGCCGTGAATTTGCAGCACACTGACCGGGTCTTTGGCATCACAGTCACTTGAGTTGAGGAATGTTGCACCCGCGAGACTGGCGATGGCTGCAATGCGGTCAGAGTGTTTGCAAGCCATGCGATATGACATGAAGCCACCGTTTGAATGTCCCACAAAATAAATCCGTTTACGATCAATTGGGTATTTGGATTCGATGTCGTCCAACATCGAGATCAGATATGCATCATCGTCAACTGCAGAAAAAAAAGCGCAGCACACCTCGGTTGCATTCCAAAATTGCTTTCCAGTTGCATCAACAGTTCCATCGGGATAAGCCAAAATGAACCCTCGTTGCTCGGCAACAGCCTTAAAGTTCATATAGGTTTCTTGCTGATTTCCGGACGAGCCGTAGCCGTGGAGGAGAACGACAAGTGGTACCGGAGATTTTGAAGAATACGACGAAGGAACAAACTCTTTATATGGGCGAGCAGCGACTCCGGTCGCAGTCGACGGTGTCTGGGAAGCAAGAGTCCAAGAACTTGAACCCACCAAATAGCGCACGGTAGAACTCGGCAATCCATAGCCACCTGCGTTTTTGGATTTTGCACTGACATTGACTGTCGCAATCTTCGAAATACCTCGAATTGTGCAGGATTGCTTTTCGACATTTGCACTACATGTCTTGCCTGATGCAGATACAAGAGTGGAAGTGAGAGATGCCTTACTTGTGCTGTTGTCGTTACTTGCAACAGAAAAATAGATCTGAAGGTCATACGTTGTTTTGCTCTTTTGAATTGAGTCGATGCGCGTGATTTGTGGCGGCGGCGGCGGTGGGATCTTTGCTGCACCGGAGTAGGAATGGCCAGCGAGTACGGATACGACCACCGAGAACACCGCAACCACCCAGTATCGAATGTGAGTCTGACGTTT
>CAXNIQ010000115.1:0-4728 GCA_964202465.1 Ilumatobacteraceae bacterium | reverse complement strand
TAGCAGGCGGAGGAGTTGAGACGTTGCTTTGCGGCGTCTCATATCACCCTCAAAAGATTGTTGATAAAGGACCCGCCAAATGTTTGTGACTCGTCACTCGCCAGTGACCGATCCTACGTTGAAAGATCAACTGTGGACGCTCTATTCGCGTGCGTATTTGCGCACCGCAGAAGATTCGGTGACGCACGAGATGCTTGATCGTTTGGAATTTAACGACCAACTGACCGACGCAACCAACCGTGCGTGGGTGGTATGGGAAGACTCGATGCCAATTGCGATGACACTTGTTGCCACCGATGTGCGCCGTACCCGTTGGCTGAGTGAGCAGTACTTCAAGAAGAATTTTCCAGAGAAGTTTCGCGCTGGTTTGGTGCACTATGTGGTGTGGGCTGTGGTCGACCCAAGTTATGTAGTGCGCGGTGCAAGTATTTTTATGGCGCGACAGGCAATGGCTGTCGAGGCTCGCGAGGGTGCGTTACTGGTTTTTGACATGCCAGAAGCAAATCAACCTCATGAAATAGGTGGTGCTGCAGAGTTGATGCGCCGAATGGCTCGAATGGTTGGGGAGGCTCAATTGCTGCCACTGACAGTGCAACGGTATTACGCCCTCGATTTTCAGTCGGCCAACACTCAAGAGGCATCGGAACCGCATAATCAGGATCAAAAACAAGCGCTAGCGACACAACAAAACCGATAATTCGCGAATTGCGCTAGAATTAGAGGGTCATGAGTCAGATTTGCAGATTCTCTGCATGAACCTTCAATGAGCGTGTCCAACCTGTCGGTATCCACCGTTTCGTTCGTAGTGGCTGGCGCGCATCTGATGTCGGGTCTGCTGGGTGAGCGGGACGAACACCTTCGTTATATTGAGGACGAGTTTCCGAGCTGTGCAATTCATGTGCGCGGCAATGAGATCTCGATTACTGGCGCCGATGCAACTCTTGTGAGCAAGTTGTTTGAGGAATTGACCGAACTGTTGCAGCGTGGAGAGAACCTTGATCGTTCGGTAGTGATTCGGTCAATCGTGATGGTGCGAGCCAATCAGAGTCCAAGCCGCATTTTGACCGAAGAAATATTGCGCACGAGTGGTGGGCGAGTAATTCGCGCCAAGACGGCTGGTCAACGCAGATATGTTGAAGCCATTCGCGACAATGTGGTGACGTTTGGTGTTGGTCCGGCTGGTACCGGAAAGAGTTGGCTTGCCGTAGCCATGGCCGTCGAGGCTTTGCAGACAAAACGTGTACAGCGAATTATTTTGACGCGCCCAGCAGTTGAGGCCGGTGAGCGATTGGGGTTTTTGCCAGGCGATCTTGCTGCAAAGATTGATCCGTATTTGCGCCCGTTGTACGACGCATTGCACGACATGGTCGGTGCAGAACAGGCCAAGTTATTTCTAGAACGGCAAGTCGTAGAGGTTGCACCGCTTGCATTTATGCGCGGTCGCACCCTCAACAATAGTTTTGTCATTTTGGATGAGGCTCAGAACACGACGCCCGAACAGATGAAGATGTTTTTGACGCGTATCGGTTTCGGCACCAAGGTTGTCGTTACCGGTGACACAACTCAGGTCGACGTTCCCGACGGCAGAAGCGGACTATTGGGTCTCGATCGTGTGCTCACTGATATTCCCGACTTGGCGTTCGTGTATTTGGATGCCACCGACGTGGTGCGTCACCGAATTGTGGCCGACATTGTTGCTGCTTATGAGAGTGTGACGAAGGCTCGCATTAACTCGGATACAAGCTGGAAAAAGCGCGATGGCTGAGACACGACCAGGCATATCGCGGCCTCGTCGCACGGGTGGAGACGGCAACCCAGAGGTGTTCTGTGCCGACGAACAAACCGATATTGAAGTAGACCTCGCACGATGGCAGACATTGGCTCTTGATGTGTTGGAAGCAGAAGGTGTGCGCGGCGCTGCCGAACTCACTGTCGTCTTTGTTGACGAAGGCACCATGAAGCAGCTCAACACGCAATACATGGGAAATGCGTATGCCACTGACGTGTTGTCGTTTCCACTCGACGCAGTAGAGGCAACTCGCACGCCAGGGCCGGGTGCCTTGACCAAAGGTCCCGATAAGAACGAATTTGATATTGCCGATCTGCCCTTGCTGCTTGGCGATGTAGTCATCTGTCCGGTAGTTGCTGTCAAGCAAGCTCCATCGCACGCTGGCACAAATGATGACGAAATTGCGTTACTGCTTGTGCATGGCATCTTGCATGTGCTTGGCAGCGATCATGACAATCCTGATGCCGCAACTGTGATGCAAACACTTGAGCGAAAACACTTGGAAGCATTTCACTGGCATCATGCTGCGCCAGCAAATTTTCGTCACGTACCTGAGGTCACACAATGAACACCATCCTCGCTAAAGCACCTACAACATTGGATTATTGGATGTTGTTGGTCATTGTCGTCTTGTTGTTCGTGATGATCTTTTTGTCGCTTGCCGAGATGAGCCTGTCGCAAATGACAAAACCCCGCGCAGCAGCATTGGCGGAAAAGGGTGTCAAGTCTGGCAAAGCATTGGTGCGACTCGCCGTTCAGCCAGCAATGTGGGTCAACCCTTTACTTCTATTGATCAACGTTTCACAAACAATTCAAGCAACGCTGACGGGAATTGTTGCAAATGATTTGTTTGGCCCTGCTGGAGTTGTGGTTGGAGTGGCATTAAACGTTGTCTTATTTTTTGTGCTGGCAGAGGCTGTGCCAAAAACGTACGCACTACTCAATCCAATCAAGGGTGCAACAATTACGGCGCGCCCCATCGAGTTTGTCGTGCGCTTTTGGCCTCTTCGTGTTACTTCTGGTCTTTTGATACGGCTGACCAATGTGATCGTAAAAGGCAAGGGTCTTGCGCAGGGTCCATTCATTGGCGAGCAAGAGTTTTTGGGAATCGTGGAAGCTGCTGCCCATGACAGCGTGATTGAGCACGAGGAGCGCGAACTCATTGAATCAGTGATCGAATTTGGCGACACGATGGTCCGAGAAATCATGGTTCCAAGGCACGACGTCGTTTATCTTGATGATGACCTCACTGTTACTTCGGCGTTGGACAAAGCAGTGGTTGAAGGTTTCAGCCGACTACCGGTTTTTAGAAAAGACGATGACGAGGTTGATGACGTAGTCGGGATTGTCTATGTAAAGGATCTTGTAATTGCCGAGCGATCGGGCAAAGGTTCCGGAGTGATCCGGGACTTAGTGCGTCTTGTTGAAGTTGTGCCAGAGACCAAACTCGTTGCCGACTTGATGCGAGCAATGCAAGCCAAGAAGTTTCACATGGTGATTGTGGCTGATGAATACGGAAGTGTGACTGGACTAGCGACCCTTGAAGACTGTCTCGAAGAGCTTGTGGGCGAAATTGTTGATGAACATGACGACGAGGACGAATCTCTCAAGATCTTGCCCAATGGCGACTTGATTGTTGATGGCTCGATGTCGATTGGGCGACTAAACGATGAGATTAAGATCAAGATTCCTGAAAATGAATACGACACTATTGGCGGGTTTATCTTTGGAATGTTGGGTCGGGTGCCGGTAATCGGTGACTCTGTGGAGCATCAGGGATGGAAGTTTTCGACTGAGGAGTTGGATGGCCGAAGAGTTCAGAAAGTGCGAGTCAGCACGATCACGGAATGACGGCTAGCGTCGCCGTCATGGAAATTTCACTAGAGGGCAAAGTAGCGCTGGTAACCGGTGCATCGCGTGGTATTGGCAAAGCAATTGCCAAGTCGTATGTAGAGGCTGGCGCAAAGGTGATGTTGATGTCGCGCAAGGAAGAAGTGCTGCGCGCAGCGGCTGATGAGATAGGTGGCGACACCGCAATATTCGTAGGTAACGCTGGGGATATCGACACAGCCAAAGCATGTGTAGATGCAACTCTCCAACGCTTTGGGGCCATTGATATTTTTGTGAACAATGCAGCGACCAATCCATATGCGGGGCCGACACTTGGCATCGACGCCGCTCGGTACGACAAGACTTTTCAGGTCAACTTGCGCGGACCATTGTTTTGGTGCCAAGCAGTGTGGGAAGCTTGGATGATCGATCACCCAGGAGTGATCATCAACATTGCATCAGTTGGTGGTTTGCGCGCTGAGGGAAACCTGGGTGTGTACAACATGACGAAAGCGGCACTTATTCACTTAACCAAACAACTTGCCGGAGAACTTGGTCTCACGCGAGTTGTAGGTATTGCTCCAGGACTTGTTCAAACCGATTTTGCACAAATGCTTGTCGACAACTACGGCGATGCACTAGCCAAACGTTTGCCCACAAAGCGTCTTGGAGTGCCGCAAGACATTGCAAACTTGGCGACATTTTTGGCCTCTGATCTTGCGAGCTGGATGACTGGCGAAACCTACTTGATCGACGGTGGCGCTGGTGTTTCGTCTGGGGGAATGTAGTCGTTTGCTAGGCGATACAAGAATGGACCACCGATTGCAAGTGCGATACATCCAACAATGACAGATGCCAAATACGGTGCACGCAAACCTTGGCTATAGGCGATTTGCCCACCGATGAGCGCGCCGATTGAAATAGAACCCGTGCCGATCAGACGGTACACACTATTGACACGTCCAAACAACTCGCTTGGGATTATTCGTTGACGCAGTGAAACAGTGACGATGTTCCAAGTTGTACTCGCAAGTCCGAAGACGCCAACTGCGATTGCGACCGACCAAATATGTGGCGAAAAATAGTAGATGAGGCCTACAGTGCTAAAC
>CAXNIQ010000114.1:0-4748 GCA_964202465.1 Ilumatobacteraceae bacterium | reverse complement strand
GAGCCAATTGGATCAGATGGAATGGGTGCATGGATAGTTGAATTGCGTGGCAAAGTCGGGCCATTTGCTCGATCAAAGCGGCTGCGCATGGTGCAATCTGTGTGCGAGAGCCCAAACACTGTTGTGTTTGAACGCCGTGAAACCGATGGACGTAAGCATTCGGCCTGGGTGTTGACTGCACAAGTGAGCGCAACCGGTGTTGGCTCAAATTTGACAGTGAATTTGCACTACGGCGGAACGTTGTTTACGGGTGGAGTGTTGGAGCGGTTACTTGCAGATCAGATAGCGCAAGGACGCGAGCGGCTACTAGCCGTTTTGCAAGCGTAAAAAATTTGTGCAACTACGTTGCGGGAATTTCACGCTTTGACGACAACTTGATTGGTTGACCTGCTGCGAGTTGACCACATGCTGCGTCGATGTCGGTGCCACGATTACGACGAATGGTTACGTTGATGCCCAAGTCTTCGAGATGCTCTGCAAAATCACGCACGCCTTGTGCCGAAGTACCTTTGGTTGGCCAACCAGGCGTTGGGTTGAGCGGGATGAGGTTGACATGCGCAGATGGGCGCAAGCGCTTGCAAAGACGGGCGAGTTCTTTGGCGTCTTGGAGTTGATCATTGACGCCTTCGATCATGGCCCACTCAAAACTAACGCGACGGTTTTTTACTCGCAAATAGTCGGCGCACTCTTGCACCAAGTCGGCGATGGGGTAGCGCTTGTTGATGGGAACCAGACGGTCGCGTAATGGGTCGCGTGCTGCGTGCAGCGATACTGCCAAGTTGACGGGAAGTGGGCGTTGTGCGAGTGCGCGAATGCCCGGAATAATTCCGACTGTAGAAATAGTGAGGTGACGAGCAGAGATACCGATGTCGTGGTGCATGCGCTCGACTGCGCCCCATACAGCTTCTTCATTGGCGAGTGGCTCTCCCATACCCATGAACACCACGTTGGCAACGCGTTGTTCTTTCTTGGCACTCTCGCGGGCCGCGCGCACAACTTGCTCGACAATTTCTCCGCTCGTGAGGTGTCGAGTGAAGCCCGCTTGACCAGTAGCACAAAAACCACAAGCCATTGCACAGCCTGCTTGGGTGCTCACGCACACCGTTGCACGCTCTTTGTAATGCATCAACACGGTTTCGATCGGATGCCCACCGTCGGCAAGCGACCAGAGAAATTTGGTGGTGTCGCCCTTATCGCTCACGCTCGTCGATGTCAGGTTGAGTGCTGGTGGAAACTGTTCGTTCAATTTATTGCGCAGGGCAACTGGAAGAGTGAGCATCTGGGCTGGCTCTATAAATTGTTGGTACAAGCCTTCCCAGACTTGCTTAATTCGAAAAGCTGGCTGGCCTTCTAAGAGAGTGGTGATGTCTTCGCGCGACGCATCATACAGACTGACCATTGAGCCAGTTTACAAGTGCTTTTGTGCAAGTGTGTTGAAGTCGGTCATTCGAGCACGCAAGACATCGAGGCTCGCTGTCCAAAATGCTTCATCGGTTACATCGAGGCCAAATGCAGACCCGAGTTGCTCTGCTGTGTCCATGCCTGCACGCGACAACACGTCGTCGTAAGAACTGCGAAAATGCTCTGGGTCATGCTGAAAGCGAGCGTAGAGACCAAGCCCAAACAACAAGCCGTAGGTATATGGCCAGTTGTAGAAGTGGCTGCCGTAGTAGTGCGGCTTGAGCACCCACATATGTGGATGAGCAGTCGATTGATCGATGCCATCGCCGTATGCGTCGCGCTGGGCCGAGAGCATGATCTCATTGAGTTCGCTTACGCCAAGCGTGCGGTGTTGGCGCCGGGCAAATACTTCGGTTTCAAAAAGGAAACGGCTGTGAATGTCGACAACAACTTGTGAAGCACCGATGAGGTCGACGTTGAGCAGTGCAAGACGATCATCGCCTTGTAGTTTGCGTAAGCCTTCTTCAACGACAAGAGTTTCACAAAAAATACTTGCCGTTTCTGCAAGAGCCATTGGCACACGCTTTTGAAGCGCTGTGCGTTCTGCCAATTGTGTGTTGTGATAAGCGTGGCCTAGTTCGTGCGCTGTTGTTTGTGCAGAGTCAACGCTGCCGCTCCAATTGAGCAACACAAGCGAACGGTCTTTCACAAACGACATGCAAAACGCGCCACCAACTTTGCCGCTTCTCGGTTCTGCATCTATCCATTGCTCGGCCAACGAGCGATCAACTAGGTGCGAAAGTTGATCGCTATAACTCGCAAAAGCACCCTTGACCAAGCTGATTCCCTCATCCCATGAGATTGCTCCTGGCGAGACCGAGAGAGGAGCAAAGAGGTTCCACCACGACAAACCGTTTGTGTCGCCAGCAAGTTGAGCCTTGACGCGCATCCATTTACGAAAATCGGGAAGCGATGCGTGCACTGCCGATTGCATTGCATCGAAGGTTGCCCGGCTCACGCTGTTTCCATACAGCGATGCATCAAGCGGCGAGGTCCAGTTGCGACGCCGATTGACAGTGTTGGCTTCGCCCTTAATGGAATTCATTGCGGCGGCACACGCGACTGCAATGGTTGGCCACGCTTGCATCTCTGCGTCATACGCAGCCTTGCGTGTAGCAAGGTCGCCATCTGTTGCAAGCCCACGCACTGCGGCCATCGGCATATTTGTGGTTCCACTTGGAAGGTGCACGTCGACGCTGAGTTGCGAAGTGAGGTCTCCTTGCAAACGACCCCAAGCAGACGAACCTGTGGTGCCCAATTCTGAGTACAAGCCCTCTTCGGCTTCTGACATCTGGTGTTCGCTTCGATCTTGTAGTCGCTGCAATGGACCAAGGTGGTCGCGGGCTTCGGTGCTTACAGTGGCAAGTTTGTCGGCACCGAGCGAAGCAACCCAGTCTGCCAAGCGGGCGAGTAGCGGCGAGACGCGCGCGTCGAGAGTCTCAAGTTCGCTCAATAGTCCTTGTGCCTGCTCGTGGCGTGAGTCGGTAGAAACGGTTGCGTAAATATATGCACCCAATATTTCGGACTCTTCAACTGTCTTATTGAATGATTTGATGACGGCGTCTGCTGCTTGACCATCGGCTTCGCCTGGTGCGCGCGGAGCAATAGCTCGCACATTGTGTTGGTCGAAAAGTTGTTCCATGCGCGACACAGTTGCGCCTGCGCGCTCCATCGCATCGGTAAACGACCTTGCCGAGAAAGACTCATGGACATCGGCAACAGACCAGCGTGGAAGGGGGGTGGCGAGGTCGTTGCTATTGATGTTGTTGGCAGTTGGCATGCGCTAAAAACTAGTGCACATCGCCAACAAATGCACACTGTTGGTGATGGGCTTTAAACCCGATCGCGTTGTATATGCCAAGAGCCCGAGTGTTATGAGTGTCGACGTACAACATGCCATCAGTTGTGCCAAGTAGGGCGAGGTGTTGAAGACCCGCAACGGTGAGCGAGCGCCCGAGCCCCTTACCAGCATGGTCTGGGTCGACGGCAATTACATAAATCTCACCGAGCACAGGTTGTGTGTCGAGATGTAGTTTCGTCCAGCAGAATCCGGCCAACTTGTTGTCAATGTGATGCAACAAAAAACCATTTGGGCTAAACCAAGGTTCTTGTTGTCGCGATTGCAGAATGTCTTTTGTCCAACCACCTTGCTCTGGGTGGTCGCTGAAGGCGCGATTGTTGACATCAAGCCACGCGTCTTCATCGGTGCCCACACGAAAGGCACAAGTCTCGATTGCCGTCGTGTTGCTCACCACGTCTTGGGCGAGTGGAAGTTCAACGCGCATCTGGGTGACCGTGCGACCGAGCTCGAAGGTAATACCTCGCGCCAGTTGGTGGTGCAACTGAGTCGGCTCGTAGACCCACCAATAAACCTTGCCACCACCTTCTTGAGAGATGACGGCGATCGCAGCATCGAGTAATTCGGGGCCAATCGAAGCCATGTCATATCGATGATGAGGGTCGACGATCAAGTCAAGTGACCACGAATCGTTGCCGCGCGAGACCTGGCAATATGCGACGAGGTGATCGTGACCAGGGATCCATGCAAGCAAACCAGCAAAGCCAGGGCGCCCACCTTGTCGCAGGTCGATCCACAGATGATCAGACAGAGGGCGCACTCCATCGGCTCGTTCAACACCAGCAAGCAGGTCTTCGACTTCGGAGAGATCGTCGGTGGCGGATCGTCGCTGGATCTCAAGATACGCCATAAGCGACAGGATATCTGCGCGAATCGCTAGTCTTCGGCACTGTGGCTACTACACCAACGCGCGCAAAGAGTACGGCAAAAGTCATTGCAACAAAAAAAGCTAAGGCAACCAAAAAAGTAAACCCCAAAATTCTTGATCGCTCAGCAGAAATATTGAGCAGGCTCAAAAACATTTACGGTGCACCGATTTGTGAGCTCACTCACGAGAACGCTTTTCAGTTATTGAGTGCAACAATTTTGTCTGCTCAGTGCACAGACGCACGAGTCAACATGGTGACCCCCGCGCTGTTCGCCGAATTTCCCTCGGCCCAAAAGATGGCGGTTGCAGATGTGACTCGTGTAGAAGAACTTGTACGCAGCACGGGTTTCTATGCCACCAAGGCAAAAAATTTGGTGGGGATGGCGCGCAATGTAATGGAACGTTTTGAAGGTGAAGTTCCAAGTGCGATGGAAGACTTGGTGACTCTTCCAGGTGTAGGTCGCAAGACCGCAAATGTATTGCGCAGTGTTGTGTTTGATCTGCCAGGACTACCAGTAGATACACATGTTGGACGATTATCGCGCAGGCTTGGCTTGACCA
>CAXNIQ010000113.1:0-4748 GCA_964202465.1 Ilumatobacteraceae bacterium | reverse complement strand
TTGCTTTACTCACGCCGGCAGCCACCGTTCCAACACCAACTTGTGCAACCAACTTGACATGCACACGCGCAACTGGGTTTGAGTTTTTCAGATCGTGAATGAGTTGCTTCAGATCTTCAATCGAATAAATATCGTGGTGCGGAGGAGGGCTAATGAGCCCCACGCCGGGTGTCGAGTAGCGAGTCTGAGCAATCCACGGATAGACCTTGTGACCAGGCAACTGTCCACCTTCGCCAGGTTTTGCGCCTTGCGCCATTTTGATCTGCAAATCATCCGCATTGACCAAATACTCACTGGTCACGCCAAAGCGTCCCGATGCAACTTGCTTGATCGCCGATCGCCTGGAGTCACCGTTGGGCAATGCAATGTTTCGTTCGGCGTCTTCGCCACCCTCGCCCGTGTTGCTCTTGCCGCCAATGCGATTCATCGCAATTGCCAGCGTCTCATGAACCTCGGCAGAAATTGAGCCGTAACTCATCGCACCAGTAGAAAAACGTTGGACAAGACTTGCCACCGTTTCAACCTCTTCAATCGGCACCGGAACACGGTCTGCAACAAACTCAAACAACCCGCGCAATGTTGACAACACCCGCGACTGATCGTCGACGGCCTTTGTGTATTGCTTGAATACGTCGTATCGGCCAGAACGAGTGGCGTGTTGCAATCGGTACACCGTCTCTGGATTAAAGAGATGATGTTCACCTTCGCGGCGCCACTGGTATTCGCCGCCCAGTTCGAGTTTGCGATGCATTCGCTGATCTGGACGTTGCGGATGCGCGATTGCGTGTCGTGCTGCAACCTCGGTAGCGATCTCGCCCAAGCCGATTCCGCCAAGGCGTGACACCGTTCCGGTAAAAAACTCGCCAACAAGCTCTATGCTGAGCCCAAGTGCTTCAAAAATTTGTGCGCCCGTATACGAGGCCACCGTCGACACTCCCATCTTGGACATCACCTTCAACACACCCTTGCCTGCGGCCTTGATGTAATTGTTGACAGCCTTTTGTGGATCCACTCCGCCGAGACCGTTGACTCCTGCCCCATCATTGGCTGCAATCATGTCTTCTACCGATTCGAATGCGAGATATGGATTAATCGCCCCAGCGCCATAACCAATGAGTAACGCCATGTGATGGACTTCTCGCGCATCACCGCACTCAACAATGAGCCCCACTTGAGTGCGCTTCTTTTCACGAATGAGGTGATGGTGCACAGCACTCGTGAGCAACAACGATGGGATCGGCGCAAACACTTCGTCAGAGTTGCGATCAGAAATGATAATGATGCGTGCGCCGTTATCGATTGCGTCGCTTGCAGTTTTTCGCGCCGCGTCAAGGGCTTCTTGTAACCCTTGCTCCCCATCGGCAACTCTGTACAAGCCACTCACAACCACTGATTGCAGTTGTGGATATGCGCCATCATCATCGATGTGAATGATCTTTGCGAGATGATCATTGTTGATGATCGGGAATGGCAATACCAGTTGCCTGCAGTGTTCTGAACTTGCTTCGAGCAAGTTTCCTTCTGGGCCAACCGCAGTCCCGATAGACGTCACCACTTCTTCTCGAATTGCGTCAAGTGGCGGGTTCGTGACTTGCGCAAACATCTGTTGAAAATAGTCAAACAACAATCGTGGCCGAGAAGAAAGTACTGCGATCGGAGTATCTGTCCCCATCGAACCAAGCGGCTCTCCACCCGTCTTTGCCATTGGCGCCAAAATAATTTTGAGCTCTTCGTGTGTATAACCAAATACTTGTTGGCGCCGCAACACGCTGTCGCGACTAAACACCATGTGCTCACGAGCCGGCAAGTCGCCGAGTTCTACGAGTCCGGCATCGAGCCAGTTTTGATACGGAGCCGCTTCGCTCAGTTGTTGCTTGATCTCATCATCTTCAACAATCCGACCAAGTTCAGTATCGATCAACAGCATTCGCCCTGGCTGCAACCGTCCTTTACGAACAATTTTCGCTTGATCAATGTTGACAACTCCAACTTCGCTCGCCATGATCACGATGTCATCGTCGGTCACCCAGTAACGGCTTGGTCGAAGTCCGTTGCGATCGAGTACCGCGCCGATCAGAGTTCCGTCAGTAAATGCAATACATGCTGGGCCATCCCACGGTTCCATCAGCGAGGCATGAAAACGATAGAAGGCACGCTTTTGTGCATTCATTGTTTTGTTGTTTTCCCACGCTTCAGGAATCATCATCATCACTGCATGCGGCAAACTTCGCCCGCCCAAGTGCAGCAACTCGAGCACTTCATCGAAACTTGCAGAGTCACTGCCACCCATCGCGCAAATTGGAAACGCTCGCTCAAGCCCAGGAAGCAAGTTGCTGCTCAACATCGACTCACGAGTTCTCATCCAGTTGCGATTGCCCTGCACCGTATTGATCTCACCGTTATGGGCAATAAATCGATAAGGATGCGCAAGCGGCCACGAAGGAAATGTGTTTGTGGAGAAACGACTATGCACCAAGGCGATTGCCGACTCAATGCGCGTGTCAGTGAGATCTGGAAAAAACATTGCCAACTGAGGCGTTGTCAACATGCCTTTATAAATGAGCGTGCGGCTCGACAAAGACGGAAAATACGTCTGCAACTCTGGTGGCAGTTCGTGCTCGATGCGTTTGCGAGCAATAAACAACTTGCGATCCAACTCAACCTCTCGCGCACCTTCCTTGTCTGCAATAAATATCTGCGAAAATGCTGGCATCACGTCTCGAGCGCTCTTGCCAAGACAACTTGGATCAACCGGCACCTCGCGCCAGCCCAATACATCAAGCTCTTGTTCAGCAATAATTCGTTCAACTTCAACGACTGCTGCATCACGATGCTTTTTATCAGTCGGCAAAAAAGCAACGCCAACCCCGTAACCGCCTACAGCCGGCAAAACAAAGCCAACGACTTCCGACAAAAATTGATGAGGAATCTGAATCAGTACTCCAGCACCATCGCCAGTCTCAACTTCTGAACCTGTGGCACCGCGATGTTCCATGCTGCAGAGTGCGCCAATACCCATTGCCACGATGTCGTGAGATTTGCGACCCTTTATGTCCACGACAAACGAGACGCCGCATGCGTCATGTTCAAAGCGTGGGTCATACAAACCGCTTGCAAGCGGCATTGAGCGTTGCATCGTCGTGTCCTATTTTCTTTTAGGTGCAGTTCAACTGAATTCAGTGTGAACTTTTTGCAGATTGTAATAATCGAATCCGCAGGGACGACGCTGGCCCGTGACAAAACTCTAGCGACTAATCAGCGAAACAAACTGCCCGAAGCAAAATTAGGTGGGCGTTTTTCAAAATGCGACATTACTGCTTCGGCCTGGTTTGCTGTGCCAATCAACTGACCGATAGTTGCTCGTTCGGCCGCAAATTGCTCGGCTGCGCCATTATTTGCCAGCAAGTTAATGAGTTTTTTGGCTCCTCGCACCGCCTCCGGGCTGCGACCAGCAATTTCCTTGGCCAGCGTCATTGCATCTGCGTGCACAGATTCTGAAAGTCGAGTGACAAGACCCATCTCGTAACCTTCTCGACCACTAAACACTCGAGCCGTAAACACCAAATCTTTGACAATGTCGGGTCGTGTAAGCCGACTCAACATCAACGTGCCCGTCATGTCGGGAATCAGGCCCCAGTGCACTTCGCGCACAGAGAGTTGCGTGTCTGGATGCACGATGCGGATATCGCAACCGAGTGCGATCTGAATGCCGCCTCCAAGTGCATGACCATGAACGGCCGCAATAACCGGCACGGGCACTTCCTGCCACACCCAACACACTTGTTGGGCCATATGCGTGATGCGACCATCGACCATCGCGCCCGCATTCATGTCGGATCTTTCGTCGGGTTTTTTGTCGGGTTTTTTATCGGCCGCATTTGCTTGTGCACCAGACTCGGCCATCTGCGCAAACGACGAAAAATCGAGGCCCGCGCAAAACGATGCACCTTCCCCCGACAGCACAACAACACGTACGCCATCCAATGTCTTGAGATATTCTCCAGCGGCGTTCAGCGAAGTGAACATTGCGTTGTCGAGTGCGTTGCGTTTGTCGGCGCGATTCATCTTCACATCGGCAATGCCATCAACCACCGAAATTGTGACCCGATCTTCAACTACCCCGGGCACATGTACCTGTTGTGCTGCGCTCATTTCAACTCCCTTCGCCAAGTCGTGTATCTCTATCGTTGCATGGCACACTAGATGCCATGCAACTGAACCTTTCCTCCGAAGAAGTCCTTACATCCACCCGCAGCGTTCGCAAGCGCCTCGACTTTGACAAGCCCGTAGAGCGCAAAATTGTTGAAGAATGTCTCGAGATCGCGCTCCAAGCCCCAACAGGCGGAAATAGCCAAGGATGGCATTGGATCATCGTTGAAGACGCGGCAAAGAAAAAAGCACTTGCCGACATCTATCGCGCCAACTGGGCCATCTACGCGACACTCCCAAGTGGCAAACCTCGCGGCGATGTTCGCGATGAGCAGCTTCCTAAAGTGCGCGACTCGGCATCATTTTTGGCAGAAAATTTCGAAAAAGCACCGATGCTCATGATTCCATGCATCGAGGGTCGTCTCGAAAATGTTGATGTTGCAACGGGCGCTGGCGGCTGGGGCTCGCTCTTACCAGCAGTATGGAGTTTTATGCTCGCACTCCGCGGACACGGAATGGGTTCTGCCTGGACAACTATCCACCTCATGATGGACGGCGAAAAAAAAGCTGCAGAGCTACTTGGTATTCCCTACGACAAA
>CAXNIQ010000112.1:0-4766 GCA_964202465.1 Ilumatobacteraceae bacterium | reverse complement strand
CTTGCGATATTGTTGCCAACTATGAAACGACTCACGGTAATAGATGAAAGCGGTGCGCACTCATTTGGTCGGTTGGGCTTTGGTGAGCTGGGCGTGAGTGCCGACGACTTTGCTCGCGCCACAGGCTGGGTGCTGAAACCAGAAGGATTATGTAAGGACGAGATTTGTGTGCCGGTGAGTGACACGGCTGCGATGAGTGATGGAGCAGCAATCGACTTAGCCGAGTTTGCGCGTGTAACCGAACGCAACATGGTTATAGATGAGTCGCGCAACGTGATGGCAATAGGTGAGCATGCTTCAAGTAGGGCGAAATCGATGGCAACTCTTGATGCACCCAATTTCACGTTGCCCGATATCAATGGCAATATGGTTTCACTGAGCGATTTCGCCAAGCGAAAAAAGCTTTTACTTGCGTGGTCGAGTTGGTGAGGCTGTCGCTACGAGCTGCCGGTCTGGCAGCAACTCGCAACCGAATTAGCAGACACAGGTTTCATCATCATTGCTGTTGCACTCGATGCAGATGCGCAGGCCGTGAAGGAATGGGCAACTAAAGAGCCATTGTCGTATCCGGTATTGATCGACACGATGCATATTGTTGCCGACTTGTACGGGATCGTAAACGTGCCAGCCGCATTATGGATAGACGAGAAGGACAAGATTGTGCGACCAGCAGATAGCACTCCTGCCAGCGATATGTGGAGATCGTTTAGCGGCGTTGACTCTGCAGTGCATCATGAGTTACTGCGCAATTGGGTGCGTCACAACGAATTGACTATGGATGCCGATGAGGTGCGCTCGTTTCAGGTGCTACCAACGAACGAAGTGCAACAAGCCAGGTTGCATCGGCGAATAGCGGTAGTGCTGCGCGAGCGCGACGATGAGGCTGGTGCGCTACAGCACATGGACAAAGCCGAGCAACTTGCGCCTCATGATTGGACAATCAGGCGCGGCAACATGCCGCTTCGAGGTGTCGACCCGTTTGGCGAAAAGTTTATGGAATTCGTTGGCGAGTGGAGCGCGGCCGGAAGCCCGGGTTTCAAGCTGGGGACAGGACGAGAAACGAAGTAACGAGCGCCAAGTCTCCATAGTGGGGACTGCCTTCGTCATACATCTGCACTTGGGTAAACGCTGGCGCACTAATGCGCTGGCTGCTTGTTGCTCTTTGCAATACAACTTCAAAGCCGCTTGTGCCGAAGTGTTCTTTGTTGATGCCGACCACCATAAGACCACCTGGTCGAAGCACACTCAACACATTGATCAGCGCTTCTGGGCCTAAATGGCCGTGAGTAAACGTGCCTGCAGAAATTGCAACGTCGTATTTGGCATTGGTAAACGAAATTGGCTCGGTGAGGTCGGCTTCAAAGAGTTGGCTATATATGGGCGTGGCATCAGGACGCATCTTGGTTGATGCAACGTGGAGCATCTCGGGAGAGATGTCTACACCGTCAATGGTGCTCGCGGTAAGCAACTCGCTGATACACGTGCCAACAATGCCCGTACCGCATCCAATATCGAGAATGGTGAGAGGAGAAGATGCGCTCACTATCAATGCGCAGATTGTGGCGATGCTTTTGGGATAAATGTATTTATTTTGCTGCGCAAAGTTGATGTCATAAGTAGATGCCCAGTTGCGGTACAAGACTCTGTTGTCGTCGGGTGTTTCTAGGGAGTACGCATCCTCGAGGTCCATTGAAAACTATTGCGCTTTGAGGTGCTGGTGGATTGCGAGTGTGAGTCGGTGCACTTCGGCTGTGAGTTCTTCTACGCGCTTGGCGGCGATGAGGACAAAGGGCCAAGAACCCATGTTGTTGCGGACTGTGTCGGCGGCTCTTTCGCCTCGCGTGAGATTGCTGCCGGTCCGAATTGCTGGATGTCGATCCCAACTCATGGTTTCTCGCCTTCATTGGTAGTTGCTGGTTCTATATTATGCATGGGTTGCGAGATGCGTGTGGTCGGTATGTCTTGAGTATTGTTGAGTCGCGACAAAGATGCTGCTGGGGGTAGTAAGTGAAAGTTCCGTTAACTGTTGTAGATCATCTGCGTAGGGCAGAGCAGGTTTATGGACACCGAATCGCGTTTGTCGACGAGCCCGATCAGCCCGCAGAGTCATGGGGCACCAAGACATATGCGCAGATGGCCGAACTTGCACGTGCGCAAGCCGCTGGCTTGGACGCTCTTGGTGTACCACAAGGTGCTCGTGTAGCAATAGTGAGCCATAACAGTGCACGCTTGCTGACGAGTTTTTTTGGTGTGAGCGCCTATGGTCGCGTGTTGGCGCCAATCAATTTTCGACTCGTCGCCGATGAAGTTGCTTACATCGTCGAGCATTGTGGCGCCGAAATATTGCTCGTCGACCCAGAACTCGATGAAGCACTTGCGGGTGTAACAGCGAAGCATCGCTTTGTGATTGGGGCCGAGTCGGACAAGGTCCTCTACAGATTTGATACTGAGCCAAAGTCGTGGACGCCGAACGAAGATTTCACTGCAACAATCAATTACACCAGTGGCACGACTGCGCGCCCCAAGGGTGTGCAACTCACACATCGCAACTTGTGGCTTAATGCTGCGACATTTGGTTGGCACATGGGTGTAAACGACCGAGAAACGTATTTGCACACACTGCCGCAGTTTCATTGCAATGGTTGGGGCATGGTGTATGCAATAACTGCAATGGGTGGTAAACACATTGTGTTGCGCAAAGTAGACGGCGGAGAGATTTTGAAGCGAGTGGACGAGCACGAAGTCACTCTGATGTGTGGTGCGCCTGCAGTCGCTAACGCAATCTTGGACGCGGCGTCATTATGGAAGGGGGCAATACCAGGACGCGATGCAACGCGAATTGTTGTTGCAGGTGCTCCGCCGCCTGCACGAACTATCGAACGCATTGAAACCGAATTGGGTTGGACGTTTAACCAGATTTATGGACTCACGGAGACAAGCCCGGTACTGACAGTAAGTACTCCTTCACCTGAAACCGATGCGATGTCAGTTGCCGACCGTTCAGTTGCGCTGAGCGCTGCCGGTGTGCCGGCTTTGGGAGTCGAGACAAAGATTGATGAAACAGGCGAGGTGCTTGCGCGCAGCAATGTGGTGATGGAGGGATATTGGGCGCAGCCCGAAGAGACCGCGAACGCGATAGTCGATGGTTGGTTTCGCACTGGTGATGGTGGCTCGATTGGCGAGTCTCATGTGTTGACGATTGCTGATCGTAAGAAGGACGTGATTATTTCTGGTGGAGAGAATGTGAGTTCAATTGAAGTTGAAGGCGCAATCTTCTCGCATCCTGATGTCACGGAAGTTGCGGTGATTGGTGTGCCAGATGAGAAGTGGGGCGAATTGGTGATGGCACTTGTTGTGAAGAAGCCCGAATCGACATTGAGCGAAGCCGACGTGATTGCCTATTCAAAAACAAAACTGGCAGGATACAAATGCCCGAAACGAATTGAGTTTCGAACAGAGTTGGCGCGTACTGCAACCGGCAAGTTACAAAAATTCAAATTACGTGCACCATATTGGGAAGGGTTCACTCGTCAGGTCAATTAAGACTTGTACCGAGATGAAACCATGAGCCTAAAATTATGAAGGCTTCTGCGATCGTTGACCAGTTTCGAGAAGAAGGGTATGCGATTGTTCGCCAACTCTTTAGTGGCGATGACGTACTGAGACTGCAACGAGAGACTGCCGATCTGTATCAGGTAGGCATTCAGCACCCCGTCACTTACAAGCATGGCAATTTGGCATACGAGATTTTGCCCGAAAAGCATTTTGATCAGCGCTACATGATTCAGGCTTATTGGTTTGCGTGGGCCAACAAATATTTCGACGAGTTTCGTAGCGATCCTGCATTTTTGCAGTTGCTTGAGCCGCTATTGGGCACGAGCATCAAACAAGTTGCACAGCAAATTCATTGGAAGCCACCGGGTGCAACAGTGACGGGTTATCGGTTTCATCAAGATTTGAGATTTCGCGAAAGTAAGTCGAGTTACGAAGATGTCGTGCGAGATTCGGTAACTGTGGGCATCGCAATCGATCGCGCAACTTCAGAAAACGGTTGTTTGAGGATTGTGCCTCGCAGTCACACAAATGGATACTTGGGTTTGTCGGACAACGGCGAAGGGTCGATCATGAAGGGACTCACGCACGATGATGAGTTGGTTGCGGTGGATCTCGATCCCCGACAGATCGTGGACGTTGAACTCGAGCCGGGAGATGCGGTCATTTGGGGCCTTCTCACAGTGCATGGATCATTGCCAAACGAATCGATGCATGACCGAGCGTTTGCGCTTTCGAGTTATGTGCGAGGCGAGACGTCTCAGCGAGGAGAATGGGCGTTTCGCGACGGAGTTCGTGTGCCTCTAGGCGAGACACCTGTGTTATGTAAAAACGAAAAACTTTTCGACAATCTCGAGCCCTACTACGACTCAACCGAGTGGTACCTGTGAGGCGACGCGGCACTTATTTTGGAGTTGCGATCTTTGCGTTAACGGCAGTGTGGTCGCTCATGACACCGTTGTTCTCTGGGCCAGACGAGCCCGCAAACTACATCAAATCTGCTGCTGTGATTCGGGGAGAGTGGGTAGGAAGCGAATTTCCTCCATCTCTACAAATGTCGTATTGGACAACGTATGTCCATATCAATCCGCAGTTCGGTACCCCAAATCTCATCCCTTGGCAATTTGCGTCATTTCCTGATCGCCCTGGCTACAACATTGCTATTGAAGATGCGCCTGCAAATGATGTGCCGACTTGGACGAATATGGGGAGGT
>CAXNIQ010000111.1:0-4785 GCA_964202465.1 Ilumatobacteraceae bacterium | reverse complement strand
TTGGAATACGACAGTTATCAAAGTTAATAATCAGGTTGTGGTACCCAGAGTTGGAGACGCAATTGTAACCCGCAACGCGTTCGCAGCCTGGAGTATCGAAGTCGACAAGGAAACCTGTGATTTTCTTTTTTGGTCCCTTCGATGTTTGTTCTTCAGCGGTTGCGGCAAACAAGATGACATAATCGGCCATGTCGGCGTGTGAAATAAAATGCTTTGTTCCATTGATCACCCAGTCGTCGCCGTCGCGCACAGCCGAACACTTCATGCCACGCATGTCAGACCCAGCGTCTGGCTCGCTCATCGCCAAGCAGTCCACACGGTCGCCTGCGATGGTGGGGATGAGGTATTCTTCGATTTGGCTCCCTGTGCAAGCGCGCAAGATGTTGGATGGGCGAGCAACGATGTAATGCAGTGCATATGACGTTGCACCAAACTCGCGGTCGACCAACGTGGTGTCAAACGAATCGAGGCCGCCACCTCCATATTCGGTAGGCATGTTGCAGGCATAAATGCCCGCATCGATTGACTTCTTTCGAACCTCTTCTTCGAGTTCTTTTGGTACGTGGCCTAGTTTTTCGACTGTTTCTTCGTGGGGGATGAGTTCGCGTTCAACAAATGATCGCGTTGTGGCAACAATTGCTTCTTGCTCGTCGGTGAGTGCAAATTGCATGAGGTTCTCCTGTTTGTGCTCGGCTTACTTCTTTTTAATCTTCATTACTCGACCAACGTCTTTGGGTGTTGGAAGTGTTGAGTGGCTTTGCGCAATTGCATCCAGTGCCGCTGCAACGTGGGGAAGAATTGGTGCAGACTTGCCTGCCTGCATGTCTACATGCACCAACATTTGTTCGGTGGTTGAGAGCCTCTTGCCGCTGGTGCCATTGAACATGGTGTGATGTATGTGTAGGCGCTTTGCATCCACATCCAGCACGCGTGTTTCGATGCGCAGTGGCTCGCCGAGAAATGCTTCATCTTCGTAGACAATGTGTGTCTCGACCGTATAAAACGAATTACCCGCAGCGCGGTATGCGTCGTTGTCGCCGATGTAGGTAAACAGCGCATCAGAACCCCAGCCAAAAGCCGACAAATACGCGGCCTCGGTCATGTGACCGTTGTAGTCAACCCACTCTTGCTCGACAAGACACGAATAGATGTTGAGGGGCGCGGGCACCACATCGCCAGGTTGCCATGGGGCAAGCGGCGAGATGCTGCTACTTTGCGGGGCGTTCGCCGACATGACGACCAATACCGATTGGGGCAGGAAGCTTTGCATGGGCATCTGCGATTGGCTTGAGCAACGCAAACATTTCGCTTCCCATGGGTGAAGTCTTTCCCGACGCAGTGTCAACGTGCATGAACAGATGCTCGGCAGTAAATGCCACAACGCCGTCTTCGCGCACAACTTCAGACCACAGGTGGATGCGCTTCTCGTCGTATGAAGCAACGCGGGTGTGGACTTTTATTTTGTCTCCCGCGCGAGTTTGGTCGAGAAATCTCGTGTGCCCTTCCACGGTGTAAAACGTGCGACCTGTCGCGAGATATTCGGGGGTAAAACCAATCGCTCGGAAGAACGTGTCGCTTGCTTCGCTCGCGAGTTGCGAATAACGCGAGTCGTTGGTGTGGCCGTTGTAGTCCGTCCACTCGGCAGGAATGAACATCTCGTGCGAGACCGATGGTGCGAGTGGATCGAGCACCGGTACTGGGCCACGCCCAAACAACATCTTTTCGTAATCGGCTAGTACTTGGCCTGCTCCGTAATTTTGGTTGCGCAGTCCATGAAACACCGAAACCAAACAATCGTCGCGCAAGGCTTCGAGTTCGCGAATGGTCGCAGTCCCTGCTTGATCGTCAGATTGCGAAACAATCTTCTCGAGCAGTACATCGTCAAGTTCGGGTACGTCCATCAACTTTGTCCATGGCCACTTGAGAGACGGGCCAAACTGCGCCATGAAGTGTCGCATGCCTGCTTCGCCACCGGCAATGCGATAGACGAGGAATGTGCCCATGAATGACCAACGCAAGCCTGGGCCAAAGCGCATCGCATCATCAATTTCTTCTGCTGTAGCAATGCCGTCATTGACCATCCACAATGCTTCGCGCCACAGCGCTTCCATGAGTCGGTCGGCAACAAAGCCGTCGATCTCTTTGCTCAGCATGAGTGGTCGCATACCGATTTGTGTGTAGACCTCGCGCGCACGTTCTTTTGTGGCTAGCGATGTGAGGTCGCCACCACAGATCTCGACAAGTGGCATCAGATACACAGGGTTAAACGGGTGGCCTACAACGAAACGTTCTGGGTTGACCATGTCTTTTTGTATTTGTGTTGGCAATAGACCAGAGGTGGATGAACCAAATACCGTGGTTGGTGATGCTGCTTTGCTTGCACGAGCGAGCAATTCTTGTTTCAACTCGAGGCGTTCTGGCGCGCTTTCTTGCACGAAATCAACATCAGTCACTGCTTCTTCTGGAGTAGAGACAAATGTGATGGTGCCCTCTTGGGGCAGTGGTGCAAGTGTGAGTTTGCGATAGGCGCGACGTGCGTTGCCCATAATTTCGCCCATCTTGCGAGTGGCTTGTGGATCAATGTCGTACAACTTGACATCAACACCATTGAGCGCAAATCGTGCCGCCCATGCACCACCGATGACGCCGCCACCGAGCAGGCCAACAGTTTTCAATCCGGGTAGGCCGCTCATGGTTGATCCTTACGCGTGCTTTGTGAGTTGTAGTTTTTTGCGCACGTCGGCAGGGCTCATGACCGACACATTCATGTTGTCAAGAATCTTGACAGCGCGGTCTACGAGGTCGGCGTTGCTTGCAAGCACGCCTTTGTCGAGATACAAGTTGTCTTCAAGACCAACACGAACGTTGCCACCAGCAAGCACTGCTTGTGCAACGAAAGGAAGTTGCATACGTCCAATCGAGAATGCAGAAAACACGGCATTCGGTGGTAACTGATTGACCATCGCCATAAAAGTGTTTGGGTCGTCGGGTGCACCGTATGCGATGCCCATGCACAACTGGATCATCACTGGGTCATCGAGCAAGCCGTCGGCAATGAGATCCTTCACCATCACTAAGTGACCAGTATCGAAAACTTCGAGCTCTGGTCGCACACCAAGTTTTTGCACGATCTTTGCCATCTTGCGCAACACGCTTGGCGTGTTGGTCATGATGTAGTCGCCGCCACTCGAGAAGTTCATCGTGCCGCAATCGAGCGTGCAGATTTCGGGAAGCAAGCGCGTGACGTGATCGAGGCGCTCTGTTGATCCAACCATGTCAGTACCTGCTGCTAGTGGCAACACATCTTCGTCGCCGCCAAGCACCAAGTCGCCCCCCATGCCCGCGGTGAGATTGATCACGACGTCGGTGTCTGATGATCGAATGCGATCGACAACTTCTGCATACAACTCGGTGTCGCGCGAACCAAGACCAGTTTGTGGGTTGCGCACATGAATATGCACCACAGCAGCGCCTGCTTTGGCTGCGTCGATGGCCGAGTTTGCAATCTGCTCGGGGGTGACTGGCACCTTGTCGCTTTTGTGCGCGGTTTCGCCAGAGCCAGTAACGGCGCAGGTGATAAATGATCCCCAATTCATAACGCTTCCCTTCAATTCATATGGTTGTCAGACAAATATGCCCGTAATTGCCAATGCCTGCAACGGCTTCATTAGGTTAGTGCCGATGCCCGAATTAGCCAAAGCCCTGTGGGCGCCAACAGATGAGCGCATTGCTCGATCTCGAATGAATCGCTTTGCCAAGAGGGTGAATAAATCGAGCGATTTATATGCATGGTCAATAGCGCAACCCAGCGAGTTTTGGTCGCAAGTGTGGGATGAGTGCGCAATGGTAGGCACCAAGGGTGATCGATTCTTTGTGCCAAATGCGACAGAATCGCCAATCTCTACAGCCAAGTTTTTTCCTGACGCGCAATTGAGCGTGGTCGAAAACTTTTTACAAAATTGCGTCAATGGAAATGGTGCGAGTGAAGCACTCGTTGCCATCGACGAGATTGGGGCGAGGCGCAGTCGCACATGGGATGAATTGTCATTGCGAGTGGCCGCAATTGCCGGGTCGCTTGAACAACTCGGTGTTGTTGCGGGCGACAGGGTGGCTGCATGGTTGCCAAACTCGATCGAGGCAGTTGAGGTCATGCTCGGCGCCGCGTCTCTTGGTGCCGTTTTTTCGTCGGCGTCACCAGACTTTGGTGCAAATGGAGTAATCGATCGCTTTGGGCAGATCGAACCCAAAGTGCTCGTAGCCGTTGATGGTTATCGCTACAACGGAAAAGACTTTGATTGCATTGAGAGGTTGACACAAATTCGCGCAGGCTTGCCAACTATTGAGGCAACAGTTCTTGTGAGCAACGTGAGCGTGGGCGAGCACAGTCGCAACGGGTTACTCGACTACGAATCGTTTGTATCGAGCGGTATGGCAGCGCCTGTTGCTCCGCGACGATTTGGTTTTGATCACCCGTGGTATGTGTTGTACTCGAGCGGCACAACCGGTGTTCCAAAGTGCATCGTGCATCGCACGGGCGGCGTATTGATTCAGCACATGAAAGAACATCAGTTGCATTGCGATCTCGGCAGGAACGACCGCGTCATGTATTTCACGACAACCGGATGGATGATGTGGAATTGGTTGGTGTCTGTGCTCGCGAGTGGGGCAACAGCGGTGTTGTTTGACGGAGCGCCAACAATGCCAAATACTGATCGGTTGTTTGACATTGTTGACAGCGAAAAAATCACGCTTTTGGGCGTGTCGGCTAAATACATCGACTCTGTG
>CAXNIQ010000110.1:0-4817 GCA_964202465.1 Ilumatobacteraceae bacterium | reverse complement strand
CAGGCAAATTCTACTTTTAGTAACAATTTTTTTCTTCCATCCAAAGATGAGCTTGACGCACTGTATAACTATTGGAAAGTTTCTCGTGATACTCGACTGAAATTTGCTGCAGCACCGATGTGGACTTCGACAGAAGCAAGCGCAACATTTGCGTGGTACCAACTGTTTCAAGATGGCACGCAATTCACCGATGCCAACGGCATTATTCCAAAACTTGTTGGCAATAAAGACTTTTTGAACAGTCCGGTTCATGTTGGATCGGGGTTTAAGGCCACACCATTTCAGGCGATAGGCGTTTCTGCGTTTCCGATTACCGGCATAAGTTTGCCCCCATCATCACATGTTGTTGCTGCAGCAACTACAAACCCGTCTTGTAGTTCGGGTGGCTCAAACACTTTTTGCAATGTCGGTAATATCGGGCCTGGCGGTGGCATTGTGTTTTACGACGCTGGCAAGGATGAAATCTGGGGTCGGTATTTAGAGATGGCGCCACAAGCGTGTGAAGGCGTGCAGTTGCCATGGCGTCCTGCTGGTAATAAAAGGACTGTATATAGGGATTCAAATGGACAGACTGCGGCTCAAAGGCGAGTACTTGCAAAGGCCGTTGGCATGGGCGAGGTCAATACACGTGTCATCACTCTTGCGTTAGGCGCAGGAACATACGCAGCCAGGTTTGCCGAAGACTTGAACTGCAGTGGCGCGGACGACTGGTTTTTGCCTTCGAAGGATGAATTGGATCTGGCGTACAACCGTCTGGCACAAAACCGAGTGGGTGGGCAAGACACTCCAGTCGGCGGATTCAACAAGGGCTATTACTGGACATCGACTGACTACAACAACTCAACTGCGTGGACACAGTATTTTATGGACGGTCAACAATTTGATCGGGTACAAACACTGAGCGGCAACAAGTTGCCTCCAGCGAATCCATTTAGGGTTCGACCAATACGTGCGTTTGGCACAAACAATGTGGTGCCCGGGCCGTAGGTAGCCCCAAGCGTTGTGGAATTAGGGTTGTGGCGTGAAGATCATTGACGGACTCTTGTACTCAAAAAACCATGAGTGGGTGCTTGTCGACGGAGAGTCGGCGCGAGTGGGCATCACTGATCACGCACAAGATGCGCTCGGGCAAATTGTCGATGTGCAAATGCCATCGATTGGCGATGCTGTGGTTGCTGGCAGGGCAGTTGTCGAAGTCGAGAGCAGCAAGAGTGTGAGTGACATCGGTTCGCCAGTCAGTGGCACCGTAGTGCTGGTAAATGAATTACTTTTCGATCAACCCGAGTTGATGAACTCAGACCCGTTTGGTGCAGGCTGGTTGTATGAAGTGCAACTCTCGTACAACGAGATGCTTGAGGGCTTGATTACTGCAGATGAGTATCGAACACTCACGCAATAGTCGCACGTAGTAACTAATCAGTAAAAAACGACCAGGAGTATGTGCGCGACGAACCTTCGCCATCTCTGATCAACCAAAAGCGAACACTGCCAGTGTGTTGACCCTGAACGAGTTCGGCTATTGGTGCGCCAGGTTGTGGAAGATAACTGATGATGTAGTTGCCAGCGTCGAAAATTGCCGTAGGAGGCAAGGTGATTTGCGCTCCTGGAGTAATTTGTTTTCCGGTTGCGACAACCTCGTCAAGGCGCGTAGTTGGCAGCTCGATTCCATCGATCGTCAACGTTGCGGTGTATCCCTCTACAAAGTCGACAATAACTTGTGATTGTCGAAGCACGCGTTCACCTTGACCTGGTGAAATTTGCTCGATAGCTGCAGGAAGATTTGTTGCATCACGACCAGTGAGGCCAGTGCTTACACCGAGCACGAACATCACGAGCCCGGCAGAAATGCCGATGCTGATGATCAACAATTTGTAGTCAATTTTTTTCACCTTTCTATTCTCGCCGATTTGCCGTGATGTGCAAGAGTTCTGAGGCAATGGTCACAAGGCACCCGGCACTCGGCAAAGGGGCATCAATGGACTAGGTTTAATGGCTCATGAATAGTCAAAATCCATTGGTTGGTTCAATACTTTCCAACCGATATCTCATCGGAGATTCTCGAAGCGGAGGATCTGGCGAGTCGGCGGTGTATGACGCCACCGACGTGCGAAGCCAAAAGCGGGTTGTGGTGCGAGTCTTGACTGCGCAATCGTTAATCGATTTGGACGCAGGAGTGGTGCTTATCGCGGATGCTGTCGAATTGTTTAAGCGCCAAACCCAGATGCTTGCAAGCATGTCGCACCCTTCACTTGCGTCTATTGATGACTGGGGAACACAAGAAGTTGGCGGAACGCTGTATGCGTTTACTGTGCTCGAGCACTATGCGGGTGGAACACTGCGAGAGATTTTGGATCGTGGTCGCAGACTCACGCCTTCTCAGGCACTTGCCGTAGGGCTCGATGTTTGTCGAGCATTGCACTTTTTGCATGGCAAAGGTTGGGTGCATGGCGACGTGCGACCCGCCAATATATTTTTGGGAGATGACTCGCGGGTAAGGCTTGCGGGTTTGGGCTTGAAGCGCATTGTTCACTCCGAGCAAATGAGTATTGAGCAAGCCAGTTACGCAGCACCAGAGATCGCAACCGGACAACAGCCAACAGAGCAGAGCGATGTGTATTCGCTTGCACTCACATTGCTCGAAATGATTACAGGAACACTGCCGTTTGTAGGCGACACTGCAGCGATCACACTTGCAGCACGCATCGATAAATTGTTGCCAGTCTCGGCCGACTTGGGCCCGATTGCCGCGCCGCTTGAGCGTGCTGGAAGGCCAGAAGCCAACGAGCGATTCAGTGCCATCGACTTTGGTCGCGCGTTTGCTGCGATTGCCGACAAGATGCCGATGCCTCAGCCGATAGAGCCTCTTGAGTCAAAGAGTTTTGAAACCGTTATTGAACAAAAGATTGTTGACCGAACGGGAGAGATTGCTCGACCCGTTGTGCCAATTGCTGGTGCAGATCCGAAGATGGTGATTAATCAATCTGACGAGCCAATTTTTATAGTGAATCCAGACGAAATCAAGCGTCATAAACGATTTGTGATTATCGGTGCAGTTGTGGCGCTGCTCATGGCGGGGGGCATTTCGTATCGAGTCTTTGCAAAGCACTCTCACACGGTGCCTTCATTTGCCGAGATGAATGAGGGCGAAGCGCAAAACTTGCTCGTGCCTCTCAAATGGACGATCGTTGTCACAGCAGAACGCAGCGACGAAGTGGCAGCCGGACTCGTGATTCGCACTGAGCCACCAATGGGTGAGTCGCTACAAGAAGGCAAGACATTGACGCTCGTTATTTCTCAAGGACCATCGCTTGCCGAATTGCCAGGATTGGAAGGCGCAACACTGCAAGAAGCGATCGACACACTGACAGCGCTTGAATTGGTGCCAACGCAAAAGGATGCACCGAGTGAAGACATTGCGGCTGGAATGGTGATTTCATGGCTCGTACCTGAGCAGCCAAGTTTGCTTCCTGGCGACAAAGTGTTGCGTGGTACTGCGCTTGATGTTTTGGTCTCGACAGGGCCAGCAGCCCGTGAGATGCCATCTCTCATTGGTTTGTCGCTCGAACAAGCACAAACAGTGATGAATGAGTTGCGCTTGGTGTTGATCGAAACTCCGGCGGCCAAGAGCAACGCTGCGGCGGAAGGTTTGATTGGTGCGCAATCTGTCGTTCCGGGAACTCAAATAGCACGAGATTCTCAGGTGGCCTATGCACTTTCACTTGGACCAGATTTAGTAGAGATGCCAAGAATCATTGGAAATAGTTTTGCGACAGTAGAACCTCGACTGCTTGAAGCCGGTTTTGTTGTGGGAAAAGTCACAGGTAAACCAAATTACAAATTGCGCAAGGCATTTGTGGGTGACAAAGCGATTACCAATGGAGATCAGGTGCCACGCGGCGCAACGATCGACTTAGTTTTCCCTTAAGACATCGCCAATGAAGTTGTAGCGGCATTATTGTAGAAGTGTGAAGAAGAACGAGCACCTTGCAAAGTCGCTCGATGATGAAGTCGGAATTATTGACTCTGGTGGCGTTGACGAGATTTCAATCATTCCTTGGTCGCGCTTGCTTAAGGGCAAAGTTGCAAAGACCGTTGGTTTAACTCACCGCAAAGCCACTCTTGGCGTGTTGCTGGCGTCGGTATTTACCGTGAGTTTTACGATCACGCTGCTGGTGGTATCGCTCAAGACTGTTGCAGACAGTCTTGGAAGCAGCGTGACGGTATTGAGCTGGACAATTACTGCACCATTGCTTGCATTTGGCGTGGTCGGGCCAGCATTCGGCAAATCGGGTGACTTGTGGGGCCACAAGCGGATGTTTGTAGGCGGATTACTTTTTGCAGGAATTTTCTCGCTGATCAGTGCCTTTGCTTGGAATGCGGTTTCGTTGATTGTGTTTCGCACGCTGTCGGCCGCAGCAGGTGCAGCAACAGGGCCATCGGCAATGGCATACATCAACCGCATGTTTCGTGCCGACGAACGAGTGCGACCACTCGGGTATTGGAGTTTTGTAACCGCCGGCGCACCCGTGCTTGGTGTTGTTGCAGGCACACCACTTGTAGAAATATTTGGGTGGCGCGTGATCTTTTTGGTGCAAGCACCATTGTGTGCGCTGGGTGCGCTGGTTTCGTACAGACTGTTGCCCGACACTGATCGCCAAGAGAACGTGCGCTTTGACGTCAAGGGCTCTGCGGCTCTCGGATCCGGATCGGTGCTGATCTTGCTCACGATTAACCGCGGAAATTCGTGGGGATGGACAAGTGCGGCCACATTGGCAAGTGGGATTGCTGGCGTCGCAGCATTGTTGATTTTTTACCAG
>CAXNIQ010000109.1:0-4867 GCA_964202465.1 Ilumatobacteraceae bacterium | reverse complement strand
CCTTCATCGCGTGCTGCTTTAGCGAAGTCTGGGTACATCTGTGTGTATTTATACGTCTCTCCTGCAATTGATGCTTCGAGGTTTTGCGCTGTGTCACCGATTGGCTCACCAGAAGTAGGGTCGCCAACCTCGGCGAGGTACTCGAGGTGTCCGTATGCGTGACCGGTCTCGCCGTCTGCGACGTTTTTGAACAACGATGCAACGCCTGGAAGACCTTCGATGTCTGCCTTCTGCGCGAACCACAAGTAGCGGCGATTTGCTTGGCTTTCGCCAGCAAACGCTTCCTTGAGATTCTCATGTGTTTTTGTGCCATTTAATCCGGCCATGATGTTTCTCGCTTTCTGTTTTGTTTATGGGGCTTGTGTTACTTACTGCTGCTTTTTGATTTCTGGTTCATTTTCGCCTGCAAAGCAGGAGACCTCTTTGATCCGCGCGCTTCGCATTCAGCGCAGAGTCCCTTAAAAACAACTCCAACTTCCGAGATCAAAAAATCACTTGCGTCGTTTGGTTTGAGACTCGATGCACCTTTGACGTGTACATCTCGAATCTTTCCACAATCGCTACAGATTGCATGATGGTGCTCGTCGATATTTGGATCGAAGCGAGTGCCACCTTCACCAATGTCGATCAACAGCAACTCGCCCATCTCGGCGAGCTCGTTGAGGGTTTGGTACACGGTGCGCAATGAAATTCCTGGCATCTGTGCACTCGCAACCCCATACAGACTCTCTGCTGTCGGGTGAGATTGGTTGTTGTGCAGAAGCGAAAATATCAACTGACGCTGCGGGGTCAGTTTGCGGCCCATCGACCGAAACTGCGTGGCCAATTCGGCTGGGGAATGCATGAAGGAGATAATAACCCAGAATCACTCTAGTTTGCAAGTATTGCTAACTAGCAACTGTTGTGACTTAGGGCAATTGGACTTCTTCGGAGGTTTGCCGATACACGCCAAAACCGGCTCGTGATTTAGAATTTTGCAGTGAACTTTGATCGACTACGCAATATTGATCGTTTGCAAACGGAAGCATTTGATGTGCTCGTTGTTGGAGGCGGAATCACTGGTATTGGAGTTGCACTCGATGCGGCTTCTCGTGGACTGCGCACCGCTCTTGTTGAGCGTGAAGACTTTGCTTCTGGAACTTCGTCCAAGAGCAGCAAGCTCATCCACGGAGGGTTGCGTTACCTGCAACAAGGCGAAATCGGTTTGGTATACGAGGCGCTTCACGAACGCCAACGCCTGCGGCGCAACGCCCCACACTTGGTCAGCATTTTGCCATTCATGATCCCGATCCTCACCCACGATGGAGTCATCTCGAAAAAGATTGCTCGAGCACTTGGAAGCGCATTGTGGATGTATGACCTCACTGGCGGTTGGCGGATTGGCAAGTTGCACAAGCGTCTCAAAGCCTCACAAGCCAATAAGCATTTGCCAACTATCAATACAGACCGAATGTCGTCGGCGTATCTGTACTACGACGCTGCAGCCGACGATGCTCGTCTGTGCGTGACTATTGCGCGCACCGCCGCACTTTATGGTGCAGTTGTTGCCAATCAATGCCCTGTCCAACAAATACTTCACGATGAAAATGGCAAGGTGCGTGGTGCAAGAGTTGCGCCACTTGGCAGCGAGCCCTTCGAGATCAAGGCTCGCTGCGTCATCAATGCCGCAGGAGTTTGGGCCGACAATATTCGCGAAACCGATGAGGGCGTTCACCCCAACAGCATTCGTCCCGCCAAAGGAATACACATCACCATTCCTTGGAAGATGGTGCGCAACGACATTGCAGTCGTTATTCCTGTCAAAGTAGACAAGCGCAGCCTCTTTGTTGTGCCATGGATTTCGAATCACGACGGCACATACCAATACACCTATGTCGGCACCACCGACACAGATTTTGTTGGCGGTGTGGATGAGTCGCAATGCTCGACCGATGACATCGACTATGTACTTACGGCGCTTAACGCGGCCATCAACACCGACATCACACGCGACGACATCACAGCCGTTTGGTCGGGCTTGCGACCACTTGTGCGCAACACCGATGGCACTACGGCAAAGGGCAAGACAAGCGATCTTTCACGCAAACATCATGTGCGCGTTTCTGATGCCGGAATGATCTCGATCACCGGTGGCAAGCTCACGACCTACCGCAAAATGGCAGAGCATGCAGTGGATGCAGCGTGTAAGCAACTTGATTCGAAGCCTCGTTGTCGCACAAAACGGTTGGCATTTGTTGGTGCGCGCGGATTTCGCCAATCAATGCTCAGGGGCAAAGACGCTGGCCTTGCCGAGAGGTTTGGTTCCGAGTTCACACAGATCACTGAGCTCGTTGCACAAAACCCGCGCCTCGGCGAGCCCCTCATCAGTGGTCTTCCCTACATCAAAGCCGAGGCCATTTTTGCTGTGCGCAATGAAATGGCACGCACACTTGACGACGTGCTCTCACGGCGTACACGAGCACGCATTATCAATCGACCAGCAGCACTTGCAAGTGCCCGTAGCGTTGCCGAACTCATTGCACCCGAATTGCACTGGTCACTCGCGCAAATCACTCAACAAGTTGCAGACTTTGTTGACTCTTGCGCTCGCGAAGAGGCTGCCGCGATGGTCAGCGAAGCCGAATTTGTGCAGTCAACTACTGTTCAACCATCAATCGAGGCGCGATGACAAAAGCAACAGATCCCATCGAGTTTGTCGGCATCGCATCGCCAATTCAAGAACGTTTTGCGCAGCAACCAAACGAAACCCTCTCGATCTCACTCATTGAAGAACTTGCAACGATTTGCGATACATCAACCGATGATCAGGATTTGGCCGACCACGGTCGCGATTGGTGGCCACTCGCAATGCATTGGGCAATGCAGGGTAAAACTCCGCGCAAACCCCACGCTGTTTGTCGACCTGCTTCGACAGAGCAAGTTGTATCCATCGTTCAGTTGTGCAACAAAAATCGAATCCCGCTCACCGTCTCTGCTGGACGCAGCGGTGTGTGTGGAGCAGCAATTCCCGTTTACGGTGGCGTAGTGCTTGACACCTGCTTGCTTGCGAGCATCGTCAGTGTTGACAGGATCTCTGGAGTTGTTGAAGTACTCCCAGGAATGTATGGTCCGGATTTTGAAAACGAATTGCGCGAAATGTACGGCGTAACCGTTGGTCACTTTCCACAGTCGTTCGACATTTCAACTGTTGGTGGATGGGTCGCGTGTCGTGGCGCCGGACAGTATTCGACGCGCTACGGAAAAATAGAAGACATGGTTGTTGGCCTTGAAGTCGTGCTCGCCAACGGCACGGTTGTTTGCACCGACACCGCTCCAGCAGGCGCCAACGGCCCAGACCTTACTTCGCTCTTCGTTGGTAGCGAGGGCACACTCGGAGTGATTACTCGCGTGTGGTTGCGCTCGCACCCGTTGCCAACCACACAACGACGCGCCGCTTACCTTTTTCCAACATTCATTGATGGGATTAATACGTGTCGCACTGCGGTACAGCACGGCGCGACTCCAGCAGTGTTGCGCCTTTACGATGCCGACGAATCAAAGCGGTCTCACGACACTGACGGCAAGCAATGCACACTGCTCGTACTCGACGAAGGCGACGAGCGCATTGTCGCAGCGACTCTGTCGATCGTGCACGATGCCGCGCTGGCGAATGGCGCTCAAGTTGGAGATGTTGAATTGGTCGAAAAGTGGATGCATCATCGCAACAACACGAGCGGATTACAAGAAGCAACTCGGCGTGGCTTCATTGTTGACACAATGGAAGTTGCCGCGCAGTGGAGCGCACTAGAAACGATTTTTGCAAGTGTTCGTGCTTCGCTCATGGCGGTTGAAGGTGCGTTAAGCGCTACATGCCACCTATCGCACAGCTACCTCGATGGTGCATGTCTCTATTTCACATTTGCAGCAAAACCAACACCCGAGTTTGAAGAGCGATATGTGCAGTTATGGAATGCCTGTCAGCGAGCAGCGCTTGATGCGGGCGCAAACGTTTCTCATCACCACGGTGCTGGTCTCAATCGCGGACGCTTCTTGGCAGAATCACTTGGCACCGGTATGAGCGTTTTGCAGTCGATCAAAAACACACTCGATCCACACAACATTTTTAACCCTGGCAAACTCGGGCTCAATCCCGACACAGACACCACCAAACGAAATTCGGTGTGGCCATGAGCATTCTTGTTGTCGACGTAGGTACAAGTGGTCTTCGTGCAGCAGTTGTGCGACCAACAGGCTCAGTTGATCATCTCTTTTACGAATCACTCGCACCAACCTCTCCCGTTCCTGGTCTTGTTGAGTTTGATGCAGCCGCAATGCGTGACGCAGTATTGCGAGTTGCCAATTCCTCGCTCAGTGCAGCCGGAAAAGTAGACGCAGTTGGTATTACTAATCAACGGGCATCCACAATTGCGTGGGACAGAAATACGGGCATTCCAATCGGACCAGCACTCGGTTGGCAAGATTTGCGTACCGTCATGGAGTGCATCACCGCTCGGGGCGAACACGGATTGTTTTTGGCACCAAACCAAACAGCCACCAAGGCTGCGTGGATACTTAAAAATTATGCAATCCCCACCAGTGCAAAAATCTGCATCGGCACTGTTGACACATGGGTTGCGTTTGTGCTTTCACAAGGCCAACTTTTCGTTACCGACGACACCAACGCAGCAGTGACTGGTTTATGGACACTGCAGGACCAATCGTGGTCGCCACGTATTCTCGACATTTTTGGCATTGACATCGAGATGATGCCGACAATCGTGAGATCATCCGGTGTAGTTGGCAATGCAACTGCGTTACCAGGTGCTCCGCCAATAGCGAGTTTGGTTGGCGACCAACAGGGTTCTCTCGTTGGACAAGGTTGCATCAC
>CAXNIQ010000108.1:0-4870 GCA_964202465.1 Ilumatobacteraceae bacterium | reverse complement strand
TACATGTTGTAACCGTTTTGTTCCCAAAACCCTGGCGCGTCGGTTGCACGCAACTCAAGACCGCGCAACCACTTTGGAGATTTCCAAAAATACAAATGGGGCACGAGCAAACGCACTGGGCCACCATGTATTGGCTCGATCTCTTCGCCTTCAAATTCATATACCACGAGTGATTCGTCGAGCAGCACATCGGCAAGCGGCAAGTTGGCCGTGTAGCCGTGTTCGGCATGACCCATGATGTAGCCAGCATCTTTTTGCATTCCTGCACGCTCAAACAAGTCGCGTACGCGCACACCTTTCCATGTGGTGTCAAACTTCGACCACTTGGTGACGCAATGAATGTCAGTGAGCAACGTGACTGCGGGCATGCTTTTCAGTTCATCCAGATTGAGCGTAAATGGTTTGTCGACCAAGCCAAATATTTTGAGATCCCAATCACCAGGTGCATACGTAGGCACGTCGCCAACGTGCAGTACTGGAAATCGCTCGGTCAAATACTGGCCAGGTGGCAAGCGCGCGTCATCGATACCCTTTTTGGCAAGTTGTTCTCGGTTGCGATCAAAAAAGCCCATAATTCACATCTCCTGCATCCAGTCTGCCTCATTGCCTCGCTAGATTTGCGTTGCATGCCACTCTTTTTAGTTCGACACGCCAAGGCTGGAAAACGCAGTAAGTGGCTTGACGACTCTGCCAACAACAATGATGACCGCAAACGCCCACTGGATAATAAAGGAATTTTGCAGGCTGTAGCACTCGCAGATCGGCTGGCCGACTTTGCACCACCACGGCTTTTGTCGAGCCCATTCGTGCGATGTATGCAAACACTCGAGACACTCGGCTCAAATATTTCTGTGAGTGTCACGCCCGACGAACGTCTGGCAGAAGACAATTCTTTCGAGCCGATGCTTGAACTACTCGAGAGCTGTCCAGACAACTCCGTGCTCTGCAGCCACGGAGACATGATTCCCATGGTTGTTGAGGCGCTCGAGCGCCGTGGCATGGTGGTCACTGGAATGCGCGACTCGCGCAAGGCCTCAGTGTGGGTGCTCGAGCGACAAAACGGTGTCATCGCACGTGGCCATGCATGGCCACCACCGCCTATTGATTGAGTGCGGTTTCTACTTCTGCACGAATTGAGTCAACGAAACCCTTGACTTCTGCTGGCGGATTCATTGCAGCACAAATATCGAGTTGCTCTTTAGCGCCGGCAGCATCACCTGCAAGACGAAAGCGGACGATGCCAAGAAAGCAATGAGCATCGGCGTAATCGGGCTCTACCTCAATTGCATGGTCAAGGCCCTGCGTCGCCGCGCTAAGCGCCAACAGTTTCATATCTTCTGGCGCGTCACGCGCAACGAGCGCGATCAACCATGAGCGATACGTGAGAGCCTCTACATGGTCTGGATTGAGCGCCAAAACTTTTGAATACAAATCAATTGCAGTTTTTGGCTCGGAAAAGTTGAGCGATCGTGCTTGAGACAGCATCGACGCGGTTGAGTCCAGGACCCCACCACTTACTGTCTGGCCTGGCAAGCGCTGACCAGACTGTTGAGCCACAAACCAGCCAACGCCACCCGCAATGAGCACGACAACAGCAACTGATCCAACTCTGCGCTTCATCGATGCGCGTGGTCGAGCCTCTCGAGCATCTACACCCGCATCCAAAACCTTGATGATTTGCGCTGCACGATGTACATATCCATTTTTCAGTACTCGGTAATCTTCATCGTCAATATCACCAGCCGCATTTTCGCGCTCAAGGTCGCGCAAAGATTCCAGCAAGAATCTGCGCTCTTCTTCCAGGCTCGCCAGCTCATCCGGATTAATCATGTGTTTGAATCCATCGCATTTGTAGTAGCCATTGCGGCTTCTACTAACGCATTATCTTCGGCGCTCGCTGCACCATCATCGGCAGTACGCCATTTTCTAAACACCACGCCAAGTGCGGCCGCACCGCAGATCAACGCAGCAATCGGCAATGCCCACACCAGAGAATCAATGCCAGATGAGCGAGGCAGGAGCAAAACCTGACCACCAAAGCGTTGCTCGATATAGGCAATCGTTTCGTCGTCGGTGCGCAATCCGCTGCCAACCTGTCGTGCAACCTCTGCCCTAATTGCCTCTGCCGCAGAAGCTCTCGACACATACACGCTCTCGCCCTGACATGTTGGGCAAGCAAGTCGCATCGTGATTGCATCAATGCGATCTTGTTGCGAACGTGGGCCGCTGTCGCGCAAGCCACCAAAAATTAAGAGTGCACTAGCTATCAAGGCCATAAAAATCCACGAATACTTGTTATTGAATTTGTTTGATGTACTCATGACCCAAATTGCACTTTCAGCAACGACAATTGCTCGTCGAGCAAGCCTTCCGAGAGTTGTCCGGCAATGCGCAAGCGCACGTAACCGTTTGGATCAACGATCCACGTCTCTGGCACCTTGGCTACACCAAAGGCAACTGCAATAGCGCCGTCATTGTCGCGAATCTTTTGCCAGTCACCTTTGTTCTCTGCAAAAAATGCGGCAACCGCACCATCGCTGTCATCATTGATCACCGTGTAGAGCTCTGCGGGGTTGTCTGTCGACAATTGGTTTTGCGCAAATGCAAGAAGAAGCGGATGCTCAATCCGACAAGGAACACAAGTTGAGTTGAAAAAGTTGAGTACAACCCACGATCCTTTGCGCCTAGACAAATCAAATGGTTTGTCTTCAAGTGTTGTCGTTACTACTGCCGGTGCTGGTTGTCCAAGCAGTGGTGAGTCTGCGTTATCGGACGGATTTGGTTTTGCGCTGACCAACACCCACAGCAAACACACAAGCACGATGCCGACCACAGATGCCGCGATTGGTGCAACTGGCTTTGCTCTTTTCTCACTCAACATCGTTGCTACCAATCAGTGCTGACGTTGCATCGGTTGGCTTTCGGCGTCGACCAGGAAACGCTGCCAAGAGCGTGCCAAGAGCCATTAAAAATCCACCAATCCACAGCCACACGAGTAATGGCTTAATGAATACTTTGATGTGTGCTTCGCCAGAGTCTTGCTTGACAGGTGGTTCGAGAGTGAGATAGATGTCGCCACGAATACCGGTGCGCACCGAAGGCGTACCGATGTTCATGCCAACCTTCGTGTACTTGGTGATGGCAGGAGCATATGCCTTGCCGCCATCGATCGAGATCAATGCCTTCACACTGATGGCACGATCAGTTGTTTCTTCAACGATCTCGATTAATTCAAAACTGTGTCCAGAAAAATATGCGGGTGTGCCAGTTTTTAAAAATAATTCTTGACTATGCGTAAAACTGTTTGATGCCGCCAATGCAACCGCAATCAAGATCACACCAACGTGCACGATCATTCCCCCATTGGCCCGACCCACCAAACCGCGCAGGCCTTGACGGCGTGTCGCCAACACCACTTGGCGCAATGCAGAGCCACTCGCAAAACCGCCGAGTGCAAACGTGAGTAATGGCATAAACCCGGTTGCACCAACAACGACACTGATGCCCAATGCTCCGATGCCGCACCATGCAGGCCAAAACAATCGTGTGCTCAACAACTCGGCAGATGCTTTGCGCCACGGCAAAACAGGAGCAATGGCCATGAGCGTCAGTAACGCAATGCCGATCGGCGCAACCAACTGATCAAAGAACGGAGCTCCAACCACAATGCTGCGCGACTGCAGTGCTTCGATGACAAGTGGAAAAACAGTTCCGAGCAAAACAACAAATGCAAAAATAGCGAAAAGCACATTGTTAATCAAGAACGCGCCCTCGCGCGACACCACCGAGTCGATGCTTCCTGGCGAATGCAACCTGTCACCGCGCCAACCGATCAAGCCAATCGAAACAATCACGATGATTGCAAAGAATGCCAGCAGCCACGGGCCAATGGCGCTTTCGCTAAATGCGTGCACGCTGTTGAGCACACCGCTACGAGTGAGAAATGTGCCGAGAATCGTCAAACTAAACGTTGATACCAGTAGAGAAAGATTCCACACTCGCAACATGCCGCGGCGTTCTTGCACCAACACCGAGTGAATGTACGCCGTCGCAGTAATCCACGGCAGCAACGATGCGTTTTCAACGGGGTCCCATGCCCACACACCGCTCCAGCCCAAGACTTCGTAACTCCACCAACTGCCAAGGATGATTCCAAATGTGAGGAACCCCCATGCAAACAGCGTCCACCTGCGAGTAGCAAGTAGCCAACCTTCGCCGACTCTGCCCGTAACAAGTGCTCCAATTGCAAACGCAAACGGCACAGTGACACCCACATATCCCAAATACAACAACGGTGGATGAAACAACACCAAGATGTGATTTTGCAACAGCGGGTTTGGCCCTGGTCCGTCAAATACTCCGGGTGCTCCTACAGCAAAAGGATTTGCCGGACCAAACGACAGTAAGAAGAAAAACGTTGAGACGATAAACATCACACCCATTGCCCAATTAGTCAACACATCGTCCATCTTTTTGCGCAACCAAAAACAGACGGCCACTGTGTAGCCGGCCAAAATAAGTACCCACATCAAAATCGAACCTTCGAGAGCACTCCACACTGCTGCAAAGTTGTACAGCGCGGGCGTTGCAGTCGAACCAACTTTTTGCACATACGCCATCGAAAAATCACGCGTGATCATGGCGTATTCCATGGTCGCAAACGCGCCGATGGCTGCTGCAAAGATGAGAATTGCAAATCTCGGTATCAGTCGGGCAACTGTTCGGTCACGAGACCGCGCGCTACTGATCGAGGCAAGAGCACCAAACAGAGAACCAATGATGCCGACGAGCAAGAATGCTCGCCCAATTGAGCTACTTACCCCGCCTGCGGCGAACATACCTGTGCCTCCGCCTTTGTTAAGCGCTCAGT
>CAXNIQ010000107.1:0-4871 GCA_964202465.1 Ilumatobacteraceae bacterium | reverse complement strand
GTGCAGAAGGCCAGCAAGTAACCTCCGCGCATGGCTCATGCGCATACACCTCCATCAAATCTTCCCCTCACCATCGGCACATTGCGTGCATCGGGGTGGCAATCATTCCCGGTCAAAGAAGAGTTGCGACGCAATGCAGTCAAGCGCATCGCTGCAGGACTTCAATTATTTGAAGGAGTACTTGGTTACGAAGACACGGTGATGCCCCAGCTTGAAAATGCCTTGCTTGCAGGTCACGACGTTATTTTTCTTGGTGAGCGCGGTCAGGCAAAGACGCGCATCCTTCGATCGCTCACTGGTTTGTTGGATGATTGGATGCCGATTATCGCAGGCAGTGAGATCAACGATGATCCATTTAATGCTGTGTCACGACATGCGCGCGAGTTGGTGGCGACACACGGCGACGACACACCGATTGTGTGGGTGCACTCGAGCGATCGCTACGGAGAAAAACTTGCCACGCCAGATACATCCGTTTCGGACTTGATCGGCGAAGTCGATCCAATCAAAGTTGCTGAGGGCCGCTATTTGTCGGATGAACTCACGATTCATTATGGTCTCGTGCCGCGCACTAATCGCGGTATTTTTGCGATCAACGAACTGCCCGACTTGGCCGAGCGAATTCAGGTCGGCTTGCTCAACGTGCTCGAAGAGCGCGACGTACAGATTCGTGGCTACAAAATCCGGTTGCCACTCGACGTCATGCTCGTGGCTTCTGCAAACCCAGAGGACTACACCAATCGGGGTCGCATGATCACGCCGCTCAAAGACCGTTTTGGTAGCCAAATTCGTACGCATTATCCACTCGAGGTCGCAACCGAAATGGAGATCGTGCGACAAGAAGCCCGACCATCATCGATCGGCGATGTGCATGTGCAGTGGCCCGAATTCATGGAAGAGATCATCACGACCATTAGTCATGTTGCTCGCTCGAGTTCACAGGTAAACCAACGCAGTGGTGTGAGCGTGCGTTTGTCGGTGAGCAACTACGAGACATTGGCTGCAAATGCCGTGCGTCGAGCACTTCGTGTCGGAGAAAGCGATGTTGCTCCGCGAGTGAGCGATCTTGCGGCACTGAGCGCATCCACTTCGGGCAAGATCGAAATTGAAAGCATGGAAGAGGGACGCGAATCGCAGATCCTTGAGAGTTTTGTGAAGGCAGCGGTATTGCAAGTGTTTAAGAGACGAGTTTCTTCTGCAAAAATCGGCGAAGTGATTGCGTTGTTTGAGGGTGGCGTCATTGCCCACACAGGCGAAGACATCGCATCGGCTCAATATGTTGAGCTCTTCAATCAAGTTCCTCCACTGCGCGAACTTGTCGTGGCTGCCGTAGGCAACCATGAGTCTGTTGCTCAAATTGCCAGCGGTGTCGAGTTCGTGTTGGAGGGATTACACCTCTCGAAACGACTCAACAAAGACGAGTCAGGTTCACGCGCAACGTATCGTTCACGCACGTAATTTTCGGAAGCGAACGCTCAGCAATTACCGAAGCAGAAACTCGTTAGCCAACGAATGGCGAGCGCGTCCAAAAATCATTGATGTCGTAACGGCCATCGATCAATGGCTCACCCGCGAGTGACACCACCTCAATCGGCCTAGAAAAACCCGGCAAGTTGACCGGGCTGTGTGGCACAGTAAAAACGCCAACAGGCAAATGTTCGGCCTGTTCGGCGGGGATCAGCGTGCCTATGCCGACTGCTGCGTCGCAAAGCCGCGCTGCCAAGTTTGGAGCACTTCCGATGTAATCCTGGCCTTCAAACAACATGGTGTCTCCGGTTGCGATACCGATGCGTAACGAAAGTGGTGCACAAGCGGTGATCGCATGGCGTTGCAATTCCATAGCAAAGGTGATGCCATCGAGTGCCTCTACGGCCACTGCCATCAGTCCATCACCAAGGTATTTGTCGATGCGCACGCCTTGATGTGAACCAACGGCCCGAGCAACCCCGCGAAACTGGGTGAGCAGCTGCGCGGCGGCGCCGTCGCCACAACTCTCGGTGTAATCGGTGAACCCCGAAAGGTCAACGAAAATGAACGTTCTTCCGAAGCGCATATTGAGCCTCAGCCTAGAGGTGTGACCGATGTCTTAGCACGATAGGTGGCACTATTATCCGTTCATGCCCCTGAAGTTCACATATTCGCGGTGGGACGGCTCGCAACGAGGGTTTGATCTCGACGCAGAGGGGCTCCTGGGCGAGCTCGCTGACGATCTGCTGTACCACGGCGATGTCAACAGCGCGTTGCGCAAACTCATGCAAGATGGAATGCGCGACATTAACGGCGACCGCATCGCGGGAATGCGCGAACTTATGGAACGCCTGCGCGAAAAACGAGAGTCGATTCAAGAACGAGGTGATCTTGGTGGCGTGTATTCGGAAATCGCGAACGAGTTGAATGATGTCGTAGACGAAGAGCGCCACGCGATCGAGAACTACACCACCGAGGCAAAGAACTCTGGTGATCAACGACGTGCCGAGATGGCAGAGCAGTCGGCGATGGATCGCAATTTTCGGCTCGACATGTTGCCAGCAGATTTGGCCGGCAAGATTGCCGAATTGCAGCACTACGACTTTCAATCCAAACAAGCGCAACTTCGTTTTGAGCAGTTGATTGAAAAACTACGCGAGCAACTGATGCAACAACATCTCGATCAGATGTCTGGGGAGATGCAAAAACTGACCCCTGCCGACATGCAGCGAATGAAAGACATGATGGCCGAATTGAACGCCATGCTTGAGCGTCGCCAACAGGGCGAGGATCCGAAGTTTGCAGAATTTATGCAACAATTCGGCGACTTCTTTCCTGAGAACCCAAAAACTCTCGACGAACTTCTTGAGATCATGGCCCAACGCATGGCTGCAGCGCAGGCAATGCTCAACTCGATGACGCCAGAGCAACGCGAGCAACTGCAGAAACTCTCTGAACAATTGCTTGAAGACATGGATCTGCGTTGGCAAATGGACCAGCTGTCAAAAAACTTACAGTCGATGTTTCCGCAAGCTGGCTGGCAAAAGAGTTACGACTTTTCTGGCCAAGACCCGATGGGTTTCGGTCAGGCTATGCAGTCAATGCAAGAACTCTCCGAACTAGACCAACTAGAAAACCTGATGAAAAATGCCACGAATCCTGCGGCATTGGCTGAGGCAGACATGGACAGAGTGCGTGATTTGCTTGGCGACGATGCCGCAAAATCTTTGGAAAAACTCTCGCAATTAACCAAGATGATGAAGGACGCGGGCCTCATTGACCAGACAGATGGGCGTTTGCAACTCACACCACGAGGAATCAGACAACTTGGCGCCAAAGCACTGCATGACCTGTTTGGAAACTTGTCGAAGGACATGATTGGTCAGCATCAGATTGACAAGATTGGTACCGGTCACGAACGCGCCAACGATACAAAGCCATACGAGTTTGGTGACTCGTTTCGACTTGATCTGCACGGCACATTGCGCAATGCGTTGCGGCGAGGTGGGCCAGGATTGCCAATCAAACTTTCGCAAGATGATTTTGAAATTGAGCGAATGGAGCACTCAACACGATCGTCGACCGTGCTTCTGCTCGATCTTTCATTGTCGATGCCAATGCGCGACAATTTCTTGCCTGCCAAGAAGGTGGCGATGGCTTTACATCATCTGATTTCGTCGCAATTTCCTCGGGATTATTTGGGTGTTGTCGGGTTTGGAGCAATGGCTCGTGAGCTCGAAGCCGAGCGCATTCCAGAGGTCAGTTGGGACTTTTCGTATGGCACAAATATGCACCACGCATTTACGCTGGCGAGAAAATTACTTGCGCGACAGACTGGCAACAAGCAAATCATCATGATCACTGATGGTGAGCCAACTGCACACGTGATGCCATCTGGTGAAATATTTTTTAATTATCCACCAGTGCGAGAGACAGTTGAAATCACTCTTCGCGAGGCATTGCGATGCACCAAAGAAGCAATTCGTATTAACACCTTCATGCTTGATGCCGACAATGGTTTGCGACACTTCATTGAACAATTGACCAAAATCAACGGTGGGCGTGCATTTTTCACATCACCTGAAACCCTTGGTGACTATGTCCTCGTCGATTATTTGGAACACAAACGCAACATTTCGCGTGGACGATCGACGAGTGCAACGACTCGTCGATGATCAACGGAGTTGTGATCAAATGTCGGACATTGAGCAAATCGACAAAATATTTGCATTTTTGCCCCAAATTTGGCAGAATGACACAGATGTAATTACAGCGATGTAGACGCGTGCTCGCGATTGCATCGAGATTCAAATCAGAACTACCAGGAGGCAGTACAAGTGGAAGACGAACAAATAGCGCTGAGCGCAGACCGAGCCTGGCAAGATCAAGCCAACTGCCTCGGCGTCGACCCAGATTTGTTCTTCCCAGAACGTGGAGCATCAACCCGCGAGGCCAAAGAGGTCTGCCGTGGTTGTGTGGTGCGCAATGACTGCCTCGAATACGCCCTTGACAACGGCGAGAAGTTTGGTATCTGGGGCGGTCTGTCCGAGCGTGAGCGTCGTCGCTTGCGTCGTCAGCGCGCGCAGTCAAGTCGCACTATCGCTACCGCGTAATTAACTCGCTAGTTTGCGATTGCGCGCAGCCAATGCTGACTCAATAGTTTTTTCTGCACTCAAGTCGAGTTCACTCCACCTGCTGCGTGGCACGTTGGCAAGAGCGCGGGCTGGCACCAAACCAACCAACTCTGCGCGTTCGATTGGTGCGTGTTGAGCGACGATGTCGTATACCTGTTGTGGTCCTGTGACTGCATAGTCGATCAAGTTCATGCTCACTTGAGCGCTTGAGCCGACTTGCAGCCCGAGTGCGCGCACTGAATCACTGCGCAAGGCGGCCGAAATTTGCTT
>CAXNIQ010000106.1:0-4913 GCA_964202465.1 Ilumatobacteraceae bacterium | reverse complement strand
GGCCAAGAGCCCATCATTGGCGACTCTTGGCATCTCGGCAGCAGTCATTGTCAATCCGCTGGACGTTCCGCGCATTGGTGCGCAAGTAGGCGAGTCAGTGCGCGTCACTTCGCCGCGCGGAACAATCGTTATGCCGTTGCAAGAGTCTGTCGACGTGTTGCGAGGCACCGCTTGGTTGCCAATCAATTTGGGTGGTTCCGATGTGCGCGAATTACTAGACGTCACCAAAGACGTCATTGATCTCAAAATCGAGAAAATGTCGTGACAGGCATCATTGCTTCAGTGCTTGCAATCGATCCAATGCTCAGTGGCGAATTGCTCTGGACACCGCTCGTCATTGTGATCCTCAAAGTGCTCGCTGTGTTTGTGACAGGCCTTGTTGCAACGATGCTGATGGTCTGGTTCGAGCGCAAAGTGATCTCGGGAATGCAAAACCGCATCGGCCCAAACAAGGCTGGCCCATTTGGATTGCTGCAGACACTTGCCGACGGCATCAAGTTGTTCTTCAAAGAAGACTTGATTCCTGAACGTTCAGATCGGTTCGTGTTTAAGCTCGCTCCGTTCTTGTCATTCGTTCCAGCGTTCTTGTCATTTGCAATTATCCCGCTCGGTGGCGATTTTCGCGACGGCAATAACGGCATGGTCACTTGGTTTGGTCATGCAACTCGCGTGCAACTTGCAGACCCACCAGTTGGTGTGTTATTTGCGCTCGCTATCTCGGCCATTGCTGTTTACGGCATCATGTTGGCTGGCTGGTCAAGCGGTTCAAAGTATCCACTCTTGGGTTCGGTACGTGCTTCGGCGCAGATGGTCAGTTATGAAGCTGCGCTTGGTCTTTCACTTGGCACTGTTTTCTTGGTGACTGGCACACTTTCGACCAGCGGCATTGTTGCGGCACAAAGTTCGATTGGTAACTGGAACGTCGTTGCTACAGGTGTCGTACCATTCGCAATCTTCCTCATCGCAGCAACTGCCGAACTCAATCGTCCTCCATTCGACTTGGTGGAAGCCGAGCAAGAATTGGTTGGTGGTTTTAATACCGAGTATTCGAGCATCCGATTTGCGTTGTTTTATCTCGCAGAGTTCATGAACACCGTGACTATGAGCGCCCTCATCGTCACGCTGTTTTTTGGTGGCCCGCAGCCCATCTCATTCCGCGGCACAGTTCTCGATATTCCATTTGTTCCAAACGGCATCGAGGGCACCATCTGGCTGTTCGCCAAAGTGCTCGTTTTCCTCTATATATATGTCTGGCTGCGAGCCACGTTGCCGCGCTTCCGCTACGACCAGTTGATGGACTTGGGATGGAAAGTGTTGATCCCTGCCTCACTTGGATGGTTTATGTTGATCGCAGCACAGCGCCTCGGCCGTGACCAGGGTTGGAACACATTCGTTGTTACTGGAGTTTCGGTTGCTGTGCTTGGTACAAGTTACGCGCTGTTACAAGCGGCTTTCAAGGTGAGTGCCAAGCAGCGCGAAGCCGAAGGGTCGATGTTCTAATGGGTTACTTCGGAGGTTTCCTTGTTACCGCTCGTCAGCGCGGCAAGAAAAATCAGGTGACTACTCAATATTCGGGCGGTCGCGTGCGCCGCAAGTCCATCAACAAGTCAAAGAGTGGTGAGTCGACCAAGCGTGCCGAGGAGATGGACGCAAAGATCGACAAGCCAGAGCGCATGCATGGTCGTCACGTGCTCAACCGTTACGAAGACGGCATGGAAAAGTGCATCGGCTGTGAGTTGTGTGCTGCAGTGTGCCCAGCAAAGTGCATTCATGTGCGCGGCGCCGACAACGATCCCGACAATCCAACATCGCCAGGCGAGCGCTTTGGTTGGATCTACGAAATCAATTATTTGCGTTGCATTCACTGCGACTTGTGTGTCGAGGCGTGCCCAACAGAAGCAATCACCGAATCAAAGTTGTTCGAGTTTTCTTTCACCAATCGTCAAGATGCGATTTATACCAAGGCCGAATTGTTGGTGGGCGATGATGGTCAACCACAGCACATGCCGTGGGAAGACTGGCGTCCGGGCGAAGACCAAAACACATCGGGCTGGTTGCGCGCAACAGCGGCGTCTGGTGATGCATCGTTTAGTGGAATAGTGAGTTGGAGCGGCGAACTTGGCTATGGCGTGCGCACCCCAGAAGCAAGTAGCGATTGATGGAACTCTTCGTTTTTGTTTGTGCCACAGCGATGATCATTATTGGCGCACTTGGCGTTGTGTTGCGCAAGCACCCAGTGCACGCAGCCCTCAGCCTGGTGCTTACGTTGTTCGGAATCGCCGTCATGTTCGTGGCTCAACACGCCGAGTTCTTGGCTGCAGTACAAGTCATTGTCTATGCAGGCGCAATCGTGGTGTTGTTCTTGTTCGTGATCATGTTGCTCGGTGTTGATCAAATAGAAAACCTTAAGACCGAGCCGCTTGCTGGTCAGCGCTGGATTGCTGGAGTTGTTGGTGTGAGTCTGCTCGGATTATTGGCAGCGGCCATTTACACCGGTGCAGATTCTGTCATTTCTCGTGGTGAAGGTATTGCAAGCAATGTCGTTGGCGACAATCCGGATGCCAACATTCAACAATTAGCTTCTTCCATTTTTTCCGACTACGTAATGGCTTTTGAAGTGACATCGATTTTGTTGGTCGTTGCCGTTGTTGGCACTGTGTTGTTGTCGCGTCGCCGCACGGTAGGCAAGTCATGAATGCACTGATTGTTGTTCCAACCACAACGTGGTATCTCTTGTTGTCGGCAGTGCTCTTCGTAATTGGCACAGTTGGAGTCTTGGTGCGCCGCAACCCACTTGTCATGTTTATGTGCATCGAGTTGATGCTCAATGCGGTCAACCTCACGTTTGTGACCCTTGGTCGCAGGCTCAATGACATCGATGGCCAAGCAATTGTGTTTTTTGTACTTGTCGTTGCAGCAGCCGAAGTAGTGGTTGGCCTCGGCATCATCGTTGCGATTATGCGCCGACGCAGTGGCATCACGGTTGACGACCTTGCAGAGTTGAAGGGCTAAGCCGTGACCGGTCTCTTCATCGATCATCTCTGGCTCGTGCCTGTGTTGCCGTTGTTTGGCGCACTCGTCATCATGGTTCTTGGTCGACGTTTGGGTGAGCCGAAGGCTGGCTGGCTTGCATCGCTCATGACCATCGGGTCGTTCCTCATATCGGTCTCGGTGTTTTTCAATCTGCTATCGCGCCCTGCCGAAGAGCGCCATCAAGTTGTGACCATGTTTAAGTGGTTGCCTGTTGGTTCGCTGCAAGTCGACATGGCGTTGTTGGCGGATCCGTTGTCGATCACGATGGCGCTGTTCATCACCGGTATCGGCTCGCTCATTCATCTATATGCCATTGGCTACATGCATGGCGACTCAAAGTTTCCGAAGTTTTTCTTGTACCTCAACTTGTTTGTGTTCTCGATGCTCATGTTGGTGCTCGGCGAAAACTTGCTCGTCACCTTCCTCGGGTGGGAAGGCGTCGGTGCGTGCTCCTACTTCCTCATTTCGTTCTGGCACACTCGCGACTCTGCCGCAGTTGCCGGCAAAAAAGCATTTGTCACCAACCGCATCGGCGACTTTGGCGTAATGACAGCAATGTTCCTAGCGTTCAGTGCAGCAGGAACGCTGTCGTACGATGGAATTAACGAGGCTGCACATTCTGGTTCGCTTGCACAAGTGACTGCGACGGCAATCGCGATGTTGTTGTTTGTTGGTGCCTGTGGCAAGAGCGCGCAGTTGCCGTTGTATCTCTGGTTGCCAGATGCAATGGAAGGCCCAACACCGGTTTCGGCACTCATCCATGCTGCAACCATGGTGACGTCGGGTGTGTTCTTGATGACGCGCATGAGCCCAGTGCTGCATGTTTCGTACACCTGGGCGCCAGTGGTCATTGCGTGCATCGGTGCTGCAACCGCTTTGTACGCGGCCACAGTTGCAGTGGCACAAAACGACATCAAGAAGGTGTTGGCGTACTCAACGGTGTCGCAACTTGGTTTCATGTTCCTAGCCATTGGCTCGGGCGCTTACGTCGCCGCTATTTTCCACATGATCACTCACGCGTTCTTCAAGGCTCTGTTGTTCCTCGGCTCTGGATCGGTCATTCATGGCATGCACCACGAGCAAGACATGCGTCGCATGGGTGCTTTGCGCAAAGTGATGCCAGTTACCGCGATCACGTTCATTGTCGGCTGGCTTGCCATTGCTGGTGTGCCGCCGTTTGCAGGCTTTTGGTCGAAGGACGAAATTTTGCTCTATGTGTATGCCAACAATCGTGGGTTGTATGTCGTTGGTGTGATCACTGCACTGTTGACTGCGTACTACATGACACGCCAAGTGATCATGGTATTTTACGGTGAGGCGAAGTGGAATGATCACGCTGCCGAAAATGGTGCGCATGGCGACTTCACTCCGCACGAAAGCCCGCGCATCATGTTGATGCCACTTGTTGTTCTCGCCGGCCTAGCAATGGTTGGTGGTGCGCTGCAGTTGCCGTTCTCTAAGAAGACTGCCTTTTTAGAACATTGGCTTGCGCCAGTGGTCGAAGAGTCAGAGGCCCACATTAAGGAAACTTGGGCATATCACAACAAGTATTTGCTACTTGGTGTTGCAGTAGTCGTTGCAGTGCTCGGCATCGTTGCGGCTTTTGCTGTGTATGCCAAGCACAAAATCAAGGCCATCGAGCCAAAGATTCTGGAGCAGGCCTATAACTATGACGCCACTGCAGCCAGGTTGGTGAGTGGCCCAGGCAACGCGTTGTTTAATGGTGTCGCTTGGGTTGATGCGCATGTGGTTGATGGTGCAGTCAATGGCACGGCCACCATTGTGCGTGCGGTGGCTGGCCAAGTGCGCAAGAGCCAAAATGGTTTTGTGCGCGCATACGCGGCCATTATCGCGGTCGGTGTTGTTGTGCTCTTGGCCTG
>CAXNIQ010000105.1:0-4921 GCA_964202465.1 Ilumatobacteraceae bacterium | reverse complement strand
CACCCGAAGCGCAGTTAAGTTTATTTGACGAAGGCACTCACACCGATGATGTGACATCTTTGGACGAAGTGTGGGCTCCGGCCACGGCCGCAATCGATGACATTCGCCAACGATTTGGAAATGATGCAATTGGGCTGGCTAGTGCTCTTCATTCGAAGCGCAAACCTGGTGCCTCAAGGTGGGGCCCAGAGCAATAAGATGAGGGGACTATGCCACTGTCAGCAGAAGAACAACGGATATTGCAGCAGATCGAGCAGTCGCTCGAAACGGACGAGCGTTTTGCAAGCGCAGTCAAGCCATCGGGCATCTATGCGCACTCGGCACGCAAAGCATGGTGGGCAGGATTAGGCGCAGTTGCCTCGCTGGTTTTTACCGTTGTTGCCTTGCAGGTGCACTTTCTTCTTGCCTTCGCCGGTTTTTTAGCAATGCTTGGTTGCGTATTGGCGATCGAGAAACAATTGCGCGCAATGAGCAAAGTTGGCTTAAAAGATGTGGTTGCGTCTTTGCGTAATTCGCGGCTGAACGCATCGGCGAGTCGAATCAAATTTGGCAAAGACATTTAACACTTCTGGTTTTCTCGCCATCGATATTGGTGGAACAAAACTTGCAGTAGGGGTGGTGTCACCGAGCGGTGTGTTGCTGTCTCGCATGCAAGCTCCAACACCAATAACCGGAGTGTGGAGCGTGCTCGAAGGTCTGATTCGATTGCAGATGCAAGAAGCCACTGTTGAACTTGTGGCCTGCGGCGTTGGATGCGGTGGGCCTATGACGAGAGGTGGCGAACAGGTTTCGCCATTAAATATTCCTGATTGGCGTGGATTTCAACTGCGCTCCGCCATCGAGGGCGCAACCGGACTTGCTACATACATTGCCAACGATGCTCAAGCACTTGTGCTTGGAGAAGTGTGGTGTGGAAACGCAGTCGGAGTCGATGATGTAGTTGGCATGGTTGTATCGACCGGCGTAGGCGGCGGCATCGTGTCACATGGCAAACTCGTGACTGGTCGTCTTGGCAACGCGGGGCATATTGGACATGTGATTGTGGAGCCCGATGGCAGGCTGTGTGAATGCGGGGCGTTTGGATGTTTGGAAGCGCACGTGTCGGGTAGATCAATTGAAGCGATAACAGGGCGTCCAAGCAATCAAGCAACTGATGATGTGAAAATCACTGCAGGAAAACTCGTTGGGCGAGCGCTTGCCTCGGTAGGCGCCATCATGGATCTGAAACTGTGTGTGATTGGAGGTTCTGTTGCGCTTGGCTTTGGAGAACCATTTTTTGCAGCAGCACAGAACGAGTTGGATCGATGTGCGCGACTCGAATTTATTCAGGGAATACAGGTAATGCCCGTTGGGTTGGGAGACGCTGCGCCGTTGATTGGCGCTGCGAGTCTGGCCAGGTCTTGGCACTAGCGTAAGAACCTATGAACCCGTCATATAGCGCAGCCGCCGAAGAATATCGCGAGAAAGTGCAAGCCTTTTTGGCAGAGAAGTTGCCTCCAAATTGGAAGGGTACTGGAGCGCTCACTGGTGAGGCGCTTGACCACTTCATCACCGAGTGGCGAGCGACTTTATTTTCGTCGGGATACCTCGCGCCGGGTTGGCCTGTCGAGTTTGGTGGCGGCGGGTTATCTGATCTTGAACAAGTGATCATTGCCGAAGAATTTGCACACGCAGGTGTGCCAACAGGTGGACACAATGATGTGTTTAGTATTCAGATGCTTGGCAACACGTTGTTGATGTTTGGAACCGAGGAACAAAAGCGTTATTACTTGCCGCGATTGCTCGCGGGACAAGACACATGGTGTCAGGGCTATAGCGAACCGAATGCGGGGAGCGATTTGTCGAACGTTGGTTTGCGAGCCGAGTTGGACGGCGATCAGTGGGTGTTGAACGGTCAAAAGATTTGGACATCGGCAGGGCATCTTGCCGATCACATTTTTACGCTTGCCCGCACTGATCCGGATGCCCCAAAACATAAAGGCATTTCGTTTTTGCTCGTTGACATGCGTCAGCCAGGTATAGAAGTTCGTCCGATCAAAATGATTTCTGGAGAGAGCGAATTCAACGAGGTCTTTTATACAGATGCCGTCGTGCCGAAAGAAAATGTTGTAGGTGGAGTCAATAATGGTTGGGCAGTGGCAATGGGATTGCTTGGCTTCGAGCGCGGTGCTGCTGCGTCAATTGCGCCAATCGCATTTGCTGCCGAGTTTGATCGATTGCTACAGCTTGCAAAAGATCGTGGTGTCAATAACGATCCTCGTATTCGCCAAAAGTTGGCGTGGTGTCATACAAAAGTTCAGGTCATGCGTTACTTGGGTATGCGCACATTGACAAAGTTTTTAGCAGGACACCATCCAGGCCCAGATGGAGCCATCTTCAAGTTGTACTGGAGCGAATATCACCAAGTGATAACCGAATTGGGTGTTGACATTCTGGGAATGGATGCAATGGCTCCGACAGGACGCAAACCGTCTAGCTCATTTTCGACAGACGATGCTGGTGCACCGAATGATTCGATGAGCTGGGCAATGACGTTTTTGAATGCTCGCGCAGGCACTATTTATGCAGGTTCGTCACAGGTGCAGCGCAACATCATCGGCGAGATGGTGTTGGGTCTACCCAAGGAACCAAAGCCGGGTTGATCTGATGTTGGATGGTCGGACGTACTTAAAACTCCTCGGTGCCGTCATTGTGCGGCCTCGATTGTGGGTGAGTGCAGTGCGCCAAGCCAAGCGGCTGATTCCTCGTGAATGGTGGCGCAACGGATCACATTTGCCGGTGCCGACCCGTGCATATATTGATTTTCGGATGACAACTCAGTATGGACACGGAACGCATCAGCCAGAGATCGCTGACGTTATTGACTATTTGGAGTGGTCAAAAGATTGGCACAGTACCGGAACGTCGACTCGTCGACGACCTCGAAAGATTTAACTGATGCGAAGCGCGCTGGTATTAAATGCAACATACGAGCCGCTGAGTGTGGTGTCTGCGCGACGCGCGGTGTGCTTGGTGTTGTCTGACAAAGCCGAAATCATTGAAGATGACGGAACCCAAGTGCATTCGGAAACAATGAGCATTCCAAGTCCACTCGTGATTCGACTTCGGTATATGGTCAAAGTTCCGTATCATCGTCGCACCGCGCTTTCTCGTCGCGCAGTGTTTGCTCGCGATGATCACCGTTGTCAATATTGTGGTGGTGTTGCAGACTCAATCGATCATGTCATGCCGCGCTCGCGCGGTGGGATGCACATATGGGAAAACGTAACGGCAGCATGTCGTCCATGCAATTTGCGCAAGCGCGATAGAACTCCGGAAGAAGCAGGAATGCTGCTCGAGTCGCAACCACTTGCACCCCGAGAGCTGGCATGGATCACCGTGTCGGTCGGTCGCGTACCCGAGGAGTGGAAGCAATATCTTGCCGCAGCATCCTGAGCAGAATTGGCGTGTGCATCACGTGCGCACAACTGCGAGCGAACAACATGGACGCGATCTTCCGGCCGAAAGAAGTGTGTGGAACGTAGACGTTGTCGGGCCGGCAATTGTGTTGGGGTCGCGACAGACTGAAGTCGAACTCGATCTGGATGCATGTGCCGCTGCAGGTATAGAGATAGTCAGAAGGCGCAGTGGTGGCGGATTGGTGTATCTGGTACCCGGAAATCACATTTGGCTCGATGTGGTCATACCAAAGGCCGACACGTTGTGGAGAGAAGATGTTGGGCGCGCCTCGTGGTGGTTGGGCAATGCATGGTTGGCAGCGATCGAATCGCTGGGAGTGAATGGGGCACATGTCCACCGTGAACACATGACGGCGGGCGAGTTTGGCGATTTGGTGTGCTTTGCCGGAGTTGGCCCTGGTGAAGTGATGTTTCGTGGTGCGAAAGGCGAAGTGGCAAAGGTTGTTGGCATCAGTCAGCGCCGCACGCAAGAATTCGCACGATTTCAATGCACTCTGTATATGCAGTGGAGCACAGTCGAGGCAGAGGATCTTGGTCGGATGCTGAACACAACCAATATGGCACGACCCAGACTTGGTACGGCCATCGAGCAGTGCGTCATGCCCATGAGCCAGATGTTGACAACGGTTACACGAAGTGACGTAGTGACTGCGATGTTGACTCAGCTCGCGCAGTTGCACTAAGCCCAGTTTCCTACTGGCAACCCAAATTGCAATGAGTTCTGGCCACTGCATGCCCAGAATCAAACAGTAAAAAGAAAGTGGAGAAAAGTGGGGGATAATGCTTGCAAGTGGGGGAAAGTGGGGATAATGTAATGCCACTTGGTAGGAGCGATGGCTCAAACCCAGTGGCAGCAAGGAAAACAGAATTACGGCAGCGGAGGCCACAGTGTTTGTAGGGGTGCATGAGCGTCAGTTGGACCCAAAGGGTCGACTTGGATTGCCTGCTTCGTTTCGTCCCCGCTTAGAGCCCCGTTGTTACCTCTCCATCGGCCGCGATAAATGTGTCGACATTTTGACAGCAGAGGCATTTGAAGCAGTGGCCAAAGACGCGGTGGAAAAGGTGCGATCTGGAGAGATGGACCGCAATCAACAGCGTGCGCTTGCGAGCAACACATTTGAAGTCGTCGTCGATGCCCAGGGGCGAATCAACATCGATGAGATCTTGCGCGAATATGCCGGTCTCACGCTCAATTCACGAGTCGTTGTCAGCGGCTCATTCGATCGCGCCGAAATTTGGGATCCATCGCGCCATCAGCGCATCAGCGACGAAGGCCTGCAGCAAATTGCCGGCACTGGTCAATAGAGAAACTGACGAAGGGAGACAAGTCACGAACCAACGCAACGTGTAGCAAGTTCGAGACCAAGGTTTCGCTCTTCAGCAGTCTTCCGGTGAGCAAGGTAGACAGCATCAACTCCGCCCGCTTCTATCTCGTACGCGCGGGGAGACATCCCGGCGGCACC
>CAXNIQ010000104.1:0-4934 GCA_964202465.1 Ilumatobacteraceae bacterium | reverse complement strand
AGGCGACGAGATGATTATGGAAATCGCCGAGCGGATCGAGGACGCGTTACGCCTTGAAGGTGGAGACGTCACAAGCGATCAGGTTGGTCATGCAGTTCTCGAGCAATTGCGTTTGATCGACGAAGTTGCGTACATGCGTTTTGCGAGTGTCTACAAAAACTTTGACGACGCTGCAGACTTTAAGCGCGAACTTGCGTTACTTGAAAAGCACGCGAGTACTTCGCGCCCTTAGTTTCTGTTTCGCGTGTAGCGCAAAAACAAAAAGCCATCTTGTTCGAGAATGTGCGACAACGTAAATCGCTTTAAGATTGGTGATGCTTCGCTGAGCAAGCGAGGTTCATTATTCGCTGCGATGTTTGGGCTGATGGTCAGATTGATTTCATCGATCAAGTCGGCTTGTGCCATCGACGCGTTAAGCCCTGGCCCACCTTCAAGTTGGATGAAATTGCCCTCGAGTTGACACATCGCAGCGGCAAAATCGACCGAGCCACGGCCAGCGCGAATACAGGTGACTGCCGGGTTGGAGGGCTCTGGCGCATCTTCGGGAATGATGAGAAACCCAGCCCCGCTGGTGAACAGGGGTGTTGTCAAATCAAGGTTTCCTGTGCGCGAAACTACCCCCACGCGTAAGTCTTTTCGAGACGGCGGGCCGTAGTCGTCGATGCGCACGGTGGATGATCCGACGACGATTACATCGGCCAGCGAGCGCAGACCTACAAGGATTGAGCGGTCGGCGTCGCCCGAAAGGGCTCGCGAATTGCCTTGCACAACTGTCGAACCATCGAGACTCATAACCATGCACAAGCCGATCATTGGTCGACTTACTTGTCGGCTACCGACACTGGTCGTAATGCGCGATCGTGTAATGCCATACGACTCGCGCACCGAGGTTTCTGCTGTAGGTGCGGGAAAAATGCGTCTCACAGATGCTCAAGCCTATTGGTGACAGCGACTTTGTGTGGCACGATACAGGGATGTCAATTGTCGACCAAGAACGAGTCGTCTATCGAACGTGTCCGCTCTGTGAAGCAACGTGCGGTCTTGAAATCACGGTGAAAGGCGACAAAGTTTCGCGCATACGTGGCGACCGCGATGACGTGTTGAGTCATGGATTCATCTGCCCGAAGGGCAGCACGCTCAAGCAATTGCATGAAGACCCAGATCGCTTGCGCAAACCGTTGATCAAACGAAACGGCGAGCATGTGGAAGTTTCGTGGCAAGAAGCGTGGCAAGAAGTTGAGCGCGGACTTATGGGTGTGATCAATACACACGGTCGCGGCTCGGTCGGCACATATGTTGGAAATCCAAATGCGCACAACCTTGCGCCACTGTTGTACAACCGCGTGTGGATGCAAGCGATCGGAACAAGACAACGCTTCAGTGCATCGTCTGTCGATCAACTTCCAAAACAAATTGCTTCTGCATACATGTTTGGCACGGTCGCGTCTGTAGCGATTCCCGACATTGATCGCACCGACTATGTGTTGATGCTCGGTGCAAACCCATACGCATCCAATGGAAGTCTGTGTACTGCTCCAGATTTTCCGGGTCGACTCGAAGCATTACGAGCGAGGGGCGGGAAGCTTGTCGTTGTTGATCCACGCCGAAGCAAGACGGCCCAAGAAGCAGATGAGTGGCTGGCTATTCGCCCCAATGGCGATGCGCTGTTGCTCGCGGCTATTGCCAACACAATTTATGCAAGCGGCAAAGCCGACGTAGGCGATCACGTGCGCTCGCACGTTGCCGGATTCGATGAGTTGCCTAAGGTGCTTGCACCGTTTACGCCGGAGGCAGTTGCACACGCTGTCGGCATTGATGCAACGACAATTCGACGGATTGCCGGCGAACTGCGCGATGCGCAGACTGCGATTGTGTATGGACGAATAGGAACAACGACGGTCACTTTTGGCACAACGGCATCTTGGCTGATTGATGTGATCAACACGATCACGGGCAATTTGGATAGAGCCGGCGGTGTGATGTTTCCCTTGCCTGCTGCTGGCAACTTAACGACGCGCGGCGAGTCGGGTAGGGGTAAGGGTTTTCGGATTGGGCATGGATATTCACGTGTGCGCCAATCACCAGAAGCAATAGGTGAATATCCGGTGTCTGTCATGGCCGAAGAAATTTTGACGACTGGTGATGGCCAGATCAGAGCAATGGTAACGGTGGCGGGCAACCCAGTTTTGTCAACGCCCAACGGCGCGCAACTCGATAAAGCATTTGAGTCACTCGAATTTATGGTTGCTGTTGACATCTATCTCAATGAAACGACTCGGCATGCCAACGTCATTTTGCCACCACCGTCGCACCTCGAGCGCAGCCATTACGACATGGTGTTCACTGCATTTTCAATTCGCAATGTTGCCAATTTTTCTGAGGCTGTGTTTGAGCGCGAAGCCGACCAACCAGATGAGTGGCAGATCTTGGCAAAGGTTGCCGGCATCGCTCAAGGCGCGGGTGCCGATGTTGATCCTGTCGTAATTGATGACTATGTATACGGATCACTGTTGAGCAATTTGTTGAAAGACAAGTCTTCGCCTCTTCATGGTCGAAGCGAAGAAGAGATTCGTGCGCTTGTTGACCAAACGCAACTCAGTGGTCCAGAGCGCATTCTCGACACGCTGTTGCGCAGCGGCCCCTATGGCGATGCGTTCGGTGCAAACCCCAAGGGCATCAGTTTGCAAACGTTGCGCGACCAACCACACGGAGTCGATTTTGGCGCGCTCGAACCTCGCATTCCAGAAGTGTTGCGCACGCCGAGTGGAAAAGTGGAGCTTGCACCGACAGAACTTGTTGCCGATCTGGAGCGATTAGGAAGAGCGATGCACGATGTTGACACCGAGGGTTTGTTGCTCGTTGGTCGTCGACACTTGCGCTCAAACAATTCGTGGATGCACAACATCTCGGTGCTGGTGAAGGGCAAACCACGCTGCACCTTGCAGATGCACCCGGGAGATGCGCAACGAGCAGGCATTGTCGACGGCGGGCGTGCTCGAATTACGAGCCGTGTAGGAAGTGTCGATGCAGTCGTCGAAGTTACGCAAGATATTCGCGAACGTGTAGTGAGCCTGCCGCATGGTTGGGGGCACGCAGTTCGCGGGACAAAGATGCGTGTTGCTGCCGAGCGAGCAGGGGTCAACTCCAATGTGTTGACTGACGAGGATCAGATGGATCCACTGTCGGGAACTTCGGTATTAAATGGCATACCAGTAACAGTTGCAGCGGTTATCCACTAACGAAATCCTTTGTCCACAACTCTGTCCACAACAAGATCCCCAGTAAAAACCTGATAATCACAGGGTTATCCACTTCCTCCACACAGGGCACCTGCCATACAGTGCTGAGGCATCTAGCAATGGCGCAACGCAACACGGCAGCTGTGAGACCGCAAGGTTTTGAACCTGTGAATGACAGGTGCGACGTTGCTAGATGTTTTCTTATATTTCTTTTTGATGTCATTTTTCAATGAACACAAAACCGTTATAGATCAAGGAGAAAACGAGCAGTAATTTGCCATCGAATTATTGGAGGGTAATTGACAGAGGGTAATTACAATGCTGTAATCATTCCCTACCAGTTGTGGGCAAATCTGCATTGGGGGCGGTTTGGACACAACATCTAGTGGTCTTGAAAAAGACCCCAGATTCGGTGACTTTCCACTCTGATAGGAAATTTGCCCAGAGCCGGTAGTTCATGAGAAATATGAGTTTTAGGTCGTTTTATTCATCAGTTGTTACGTATCGAAAATACAGAGAGAAGTGGTCAATATGTCAATCGCACCAGAGCGGCTCACCATCGGAATCAGCCGCAAGTTCACCTCGGAAGGTGTGCACCCATACGACCAAATGGTCTGGGAGAAGCGCGATGCGCGCATCAACAACTGGAAAGACGGAACAATCGCATTCGAGCAACTCGGCGTCGAGTTTCCAGTTGGCTGGTCGCTCAATGCAACCAATATCGTTACTCAAAAATACTTCCGCGGTACGCCCGGCACTCAAGAGCGCGAGCATTCATTGCGACAGGTCATCGACCGCGTAGCAAACACCATTGCCGACTGGGGCATCGAGGGTGGATACTTTGCAGACACCGACGAGGCCGATGCATTTCGCGACGAACTCAAGTTTATTTTGGTCACACAGCGCGCAGCGTTTAACTCGCCAGTGTGGTTCAACATCGGAGTACCAGGAGTGCCACAGCAAGCAAGTGCGTGCTTCATTCTCTCGACAGAAGACACCATGGACGGAATACTTAACTGGTATCGCGAAGAAGGAATCATCTTCAAGGGTGGCTCTGGCGCAGGCATCAACTTGTCAAACATTCGTTCAAGTGTCGAGCACTTGAAGGGTGGTGGCACCGCATCTGGCCCAGTGAGCTTTATGCGCGGCGCAGACTCGTCGGCTGGCACCATTAAGTCGGGTGGCAAAACACGTCGCGCCGCAAAGATGGTGATCTTGAATGTCGATCACCCAGATATTGAAGAGTTCATCTGGTGCAAGACTCGCGAAGAGCAAAAGGCCCGTGCGTTGCGCGATGCTGGCTTTGACATGGATCTTGATGGCAAAGATTCGTTCTCTGTGCAATACCAGAATGCCAACAACTCGGTGCGCGTCACCGACGAGTTCATGCACGCAGTGAAAGAAGATCGCGACTGGACGTACAAGGCTGTCAAAGATGGAGCGCCAGTGCGTTCGATCAAGGCTCGCGACCTGTGGCGCCAGATTGCAACTGCCTCGTGGGAGTGTGCAGACCCAGGTTTGCAGTTTGATACCACCATCAACAAGTGGCACACCGCTCATGCAACGGGTCGCATCAATGGATCTAACCCATGCAGCGAATACATGCACATCGACAACTCGGCTTGCAACTTGGCATCGATCAACTTGCTCAAGTACCTAGACAACACCGACACATTTGATGTTGAGGCTTACCGT
>CAXNIQ010000103.1:0-4963 GCA_964202465.1 Ilumatobacteraceae bacterium | reverse complement strand
TTCCCAACGAACGGTTGTTGTCGGTTGCCACCGAGAAGACGAGTTTGTTGGATGCCTTTAAGCGCGCAGACGAAGTGCTTTTGCAAGGCGTTGCTGGTATTACCAATTTGATCACCACGCCAGGTCTGATCAACACCGACTTTGCCGACGTCAAAATGATTTTGACAAATGCAGGCACGGCTTTGATGGGTACGGGCAAGGCAAAGGGCGACAATCGTGCGATTGCTGCAGCAACTTCTGCAATCAACTCTCCGCTGCTCGAGTCGTCAATTGAGGGCGCGAGAGGCATTTTGCTGAACATCACCGGACCTTCCGACATGGGGTTGTTTGAACTGAATGCCGCTGCCGAAATTGTGCATGCCGTAGCGCATCAGGACGCCAATATCATTTTTGGAACAGTGATCAACGACGAACTCGAGGACGAAGTGCAAGTCACCGTTATCGCCGCCGGCTTTGATCGATCTGACCCTGGAATGGCGAGAGGCTCGAATCGCGGAGACGGTCGCGCCGATACTCGCGGCGAACAGCGTGGAAGTCGAATCAAAGAGTTGTTTGGTTCTGGCGAAGACCCACTGCGTGATTCATCTGACGGCTTTGACGTTCCAGACTTTCTCAAGTAGAAGCGTGGAAGTTTGGCGCTAGCGCCAATACGTGATTGTGAACCAGATTGATGTTGCGCAACGCGTTGTCGAGTTGCGAGATCGCATTTTGCGTGCAGGTGGAAAGAATGTTGGCATCGTTGCCGTCACGAAGACGTTTGGCGCGCAAGCTTGGCATGACGCGAAGTTTGCTGGATGCGAAGCTATTGGAGAAAACTATGCCCAAGAAATTATTGCCAAATCGGGCCTAGTACCACGGGCTGATCGATTGCCGGTGCACTTTATTGGCCAATTGCAAACCAACAAGATCAAGTCGCTCTTTGACATTGTTGACGTATGGCAGTCAGTAGACCGGGCTGCTGTGGTGAGCGAACTTGCCAAGCGGCACTCAGCACGAACAAGTGATAGCCGGTGCGAGATGTTTTTGCAGATCAACACCACGAATGAGCCTGATAAGGGTGGTTGTGACCCAAGTGAGGCCCAATTGCTTCTCCATCAAGCCCAAAATGGGGGGCTGGACGTGATTGGTCTGATGACAGTAGGACCAACCGATATGGACCCAGTGACCACTCGAGCATCTTTTCGGCTGTTGAAGCAGCTGGCAAACGACCTAGGGGTGTTGCAGTTGTCGATGGGGATGTCGAGCGACGTGGAGATTGCGGTCGAGGAGGGCTCAACCTTGGTGAGGGTTGGCTCAGCGTTGTTTGGGGATCGTCCACATTCTCACTAGCAGAGTGCTGTAAAGTGTTCATAATGTCAATGTTTAGACGCGCAATGGACTATTTGGGTCTTGGCCCCGATGATGCCTACGACGATTACGACGCCTCGGTGGCTGTTGAGCGTCCGGCAGCTCGTAACACGCGCGGGGCAGGTGCGTCGCGTCGCCCTCAACCTCAACCGTATAGAGATGGGTATGGCGATGAGTATGAAGATGACGTTGAAGACGAGATTGAGGTTTCTCCGCGTGCGCGAAATGGTTCTGGTGCACGGCCTGCCACGGTGAGGGCGCAGGGTCAACGCGACGACTCAAGTGTGCAACTGCGACCTTCTGGTGCGAGCACTGGTGGAACGGTGAAAAAACTTACTCAAACAACGGCTGAGCCTGTATTGATTCGTCCTACGCGCTACGACCAAGCAAAAGATATTGCTGACTTACTTAAGAGTGGTCAACCTGTTGCGATGAATATTGGAGCAGCAGACTCCGAGATTGCTCGAAGGCTGATTGATTTTGCAAGCGGAGTCATCTACGGAATCGAAGGTCAAATGGAAAAGATTGCACCTGGTGTATTTCTGCTGACACCTCGTGGAACGCGTGTAATACGTGACTGAAATTCTCTGCCAGCTAGTCACCCTTTACACGTACCTGATCATCGGAAGAGTGATTCTGTCGTGGTTTCCTGCCAACCCAAATGGGCCAATGGGTCAAGTTGTTCGTGTCGTCATGATGCTCACCGATCCTGTACTTCTTCCCGTACGGCGGGCTTTGCCCCTTGCAGGTCCGCTCGATCTTTCACCCCTCGTGGTATTGCTGTTTTTGCAAATCGTCGTGCAAAAGTTGTTGCTTGGCTGCTAAGTATCAGGCCAGTACGACAGATTTGCCTTTACAATGACGCACCGTGACTTATCCAAAGGTTGACCCTCAGCCAAGCTTTCCGGCACTCGAAAACGAGACGCTCGCTTTTTGGGCTCAAGATGGCACCTTCCAGGCCTCTATCGATCAACGCGACGCAGGTAGTAGCGGAGTCAACGAATATGTATTTTACGACGGACCGCCATTTGCAAACGGATTGCCACACTACGGACACCTGCTCACTGGCTATGTAAAAGATGCAGTGCCTCGATATCAAACGATGCAAGGCAAGCGAGTCGAGCGACGTTTTGGATGGGACTGTCACGGTCTGCCAGCCGAGGCTGAAGCTGAGCGTCAACTAGGAATTTCAGGGCGACAAGCGATTACGGATTTTGGTATCGACAAATTTAATGAGTACTGCAAAGTCTCGGTACTGCGTTACACCAGCGAATGGGAGCGTTATGTAACCCGACAGGCTCGTTGGGTCGACTTTGCCAATGATTACAAAACGCTCGACGTCTCGTATATGGAAAGCGTGATGTGGGCGTTTAAAACATTGTGGGACAAAGGACTCATCTATGAGGGCTTTCGTGTACTTCCGTATTCGTGGGCTCTTGAGACACCGTTATCAAATACAGAGACGCGTATGGATGACGCGTACAAACAAGTTCAAGACCCGGCATTGACCGTATCGTTCGTGCTCGAATCGGGTGAGTCAGTGTTGGCCTGGACGACAACGCCATGGACACTGCCAAGCAACTTGGCGCTCGCGGTCGCTCCAGATGTTGAGTATGTGCGTGTGCTGCACAACGGTACGACTTATATTTTGGCCGAGGCTCGCCTCGATGCGTACGAAAAAGAATTGGAAGGTCGAGAGATTCTTGACACGGTGCTTGGTTCGACATTGGTTGGACGCTCCTATGTACCGATGTTTTCGTATTTCGCTGATCAGCCAGGAGCATTCAAAGTTCTCGCAGGCGACTTCGTGACCACGCAAGACGGAACCGGTGTGGTTCACCTTGCACCCGGCTTTGGTGAAGACGACCAACGTGTGTGCAGCGAAAATGGGATTGGGCTAGTAGTACCTATAGATAGTCGGGGGCAGTTCACTAGCGAAGTTCCCGAATATGAAGGCCAGTTGGTATTTGATGCAAACCCGTTGATCATTAAAGAGCTCAAGGCTCGCGGTGTGGTGTTGCGTCACGAAACATATGACCACGCCTACCCACACTGTTGGCGAACGGGAACGCCACTGATCTATAAAGCGGTCAGCTCATGGTTTGTCAATGTGACTGCCGTAAAAGAGCGAATGCTTGCATTGAACGAACAGATCACCTGGGTTCCTGAGCATCTGCAACACGGAAGTTTTGGCAAATGGCTTGAAAATGCACGCGACTGGACAATCAGTCGCAATCGTTTTTGGGGTTCACCCATTCCGGTGTGGCGCAGTGATGACCCGACCTATCCGCGTATTGATGTGTACGGAAGTTTGGCCGAATTAGAACGAGACTTCGGACAGAAGGTCACAGAATTGCATCGACCCGTCGTGGATGATTTGGTTCGACCAAACCCAGATGATCCAACCGGTAAGTCGATGATGCGCAGAGTGCCCGAAGTGCTCGACTGCTGGTTTGAGAGTGGTTCAATGCCGTTTGCTCAGGTGCATTATCCGTTTGAAAATCAAGAGTGGTTTGATCAGCACAACCCTGGCAACTTCATTGTCGAGTACATCGGTCAGACGCGCGGTTGGTTCTACACGTTGCACGTTTTGGCTACCGCATTGTTTGATCGCCCGGCATTTTCGACATGCGTGAGTCACGGAATTGTGTTGGGTGATGATGGCGCAAAAATGTCGAAGAGTTTGCGCAACTACCCAGATCCGATGAATGTGTTTGATACCTACGGCGCCGATGCAATGCGCTGGTATCTCTTGTCATCATCAGTTTTGCGTGGCTCAGACTTTGCGGTTACCGAAGAAGGTATTCGCGACACTGTGCGACAAGTGATGTTGCCGTTGTGGAATAGTTGGTATTTCTTGACCCTCTATGCAAATGCCGAGTCGATGGTGGGCGAAGTTCGGTACGACTCTACGAATGTGCTCGACAGGTATATCTTTTCCAAACTGAAGCGTTTGATTGAAGACACAACTGCATCGATGGATCAATATGACATTTTTAATGCTTGCCAACAAGTTCGATCCTTCTTGGATGTACTCACCAACTGGTATATCCGCCGTAGCCGAGACCGTTTTTGGAAAGGCGAGAAAGACGCCATCGACACCTTGCACACGGTTTTGGAGGTGCTTACGCGTATTGCTGCTCCGCTCTTGCCGTTGACCACCGAAAAGATCTACAAAGAATTAACTGGCGCACGAAGTGTGCATCTTGAAGATTGGCCAGACGCGAGTGTCATTCCGGCAGATGCACAGTTAGAAGTGGTCATGGATCAGGTTCGAGATGTGTGTTCAACTACTCTGTCGTTGCGCAAAGTGCATTCTCGCCGAGTGCGACTTCCGCTTGCAGAACTCACTGTTGCTTCTCCACTTGCTAGTGCACTCGCATCATTCGTCTCGATCATCACTGACGAAGTGAATGTGCAAAAAGTGACGCTGACAACCGAACTTGGAAAAGTTGCCAAGCACGAATTGCAACTCATTCCTGCAGCACTCGGGCCACGACTTGGTGCCAACACACAAAAGGTGATTGTGGCGGTGAAAAAAGGAGACTGGTCGATCAATGGCGATGAAGTCATTGCAGGTGGAGTCGCACTCGAGCCACACGAATTTCAGGTCAAA
>CAXNIQ010000102.1:0-4965 GCA_964202465.1 Ilumatobacteraceae bacterium | reverse complement strand
AGCGCGTTGCGAGACAGGAGGATCTTGATAAGTCGCAAGAAACTGTTGGCTTTTCTCCTTACAAGACACTGATCATCGCATCAATGATCGAGCGTGAAGCTAAAACCGAAGGTGATCGATCGAAGATCGCCCGCGTCATTTATAACAGACTCGAATTGGGCATGAAACTACAGATCGATGCGACGCTGCTGTATGTGGCCCCCGAAGGTGCGACGTTCTCCGAAGCCAAAGAAATCGATAGTCCTTACAACACATATTTATACAAAGGTTTGACTCCAACACCTATCGCCAATCCGGGTAGAGCGTCGATCAATGCAGCACTTCATCCGGCGCAAGACCCATTACAAGGTGATCCAATCTGCGCAGGGGTTGCAAAACCTTGTAAATATTTGTTTTATGTGTTGTCTGACAAAGAAGGCAACCACGCATTTGCTGCAACGCTTGCACAGCACGAGGCAAACGTAGAAAAGTCGCGCGCAGCCGGGTTATTGCCATGACGATGAGCAACTCTGCGTCATCCAATGTCAATGTCAATGTCAGTGTCAATGTTGCGGCCATTATTGGTTTGCCAGTCGCACAAAGCCTGTCACCCGCAATGCACAACGCAGTGTTTCATCATCGAGACTGTGGGTGGACATATATTGCAATGGAAGTGCAAAAGAATGCAGTTGAAGATGTTCTTCGCACTCTCGGAGGTAAAAACATTCAGGCATTTTCTGTAACGATGCCGCACAAGGAAGCGGTGTACACGTTGTTGGGCGCGGTGGACAGTGATCTCGGCGAAGTGGATGAGTCTGGCGTATCTGCACGATCGGTGAACACAATTTCGGTGCGAGACGGACGACTGATCGGCTCAAATACTGATGGTGATGGATGCTGCAACGCACTTGAACAGGCTGGAGTGCAAATCGGTGGAGTGCGTGCAGTGGTGATGGGAGCAGGTGGCACGGCGCGCGCAATTGTCGCAGCACTCGGTCGTCGTGGGGCAATAGATATTGCAGTAATAAATCGAACAGAGGCTCATGCGCTCGATGCGGTGTCGTGTGCAAAGGCTGCTCGCGTTGGTTCTGTTGATGACATCGCTCGAGCCAATGTGGTGATCAACGCAACGTCGGTAGGTATGGGCGATGCTCAGACTCCAATTGAGGCGATTCATTTGCACGCAAATCTCGTGGTTTTGGACTGTGTGTATTATCCACTCGAGACGACTTTGTTGCGCGAAGCAAAAATTGCAGGAGCCTCGACAGTGGATGGTTTGTGGATGTTGGTGCACCAGGGAGCATTGCAACAACTCGCGTGGCTAGGCGAAGTGGGCGATATTCAAATAATGCGACAGGCCGCACTCGATGAATTGTCACATCGTGTTGTCCTGCACAACGCGTAAATAGCCTGTTCGGTAGCGACCCCACAGGTAGTCTGTATGTATGTTGCGCTACTTGACTGCAGGCGAGAGCCATGGCCAGGCCCTTGTGGTAATTGTCGAGGGCTTGCCTGCTGGCCTTGAAGTCACGGCCGAACAGGTGCAAAGCGAACTAGCGCGCCGCCGACTCGGTTATGGACGTGGTCCGAGACAGCGTTTTGAACAAGATGAGATCGTATTGCTGGGCGGAATACGTCACGGGCGCACGCTCGGTTCACCAATTGCAATAGAGATCAAGAACAGCGAGTGGACGAAGAGCGATGTTTGGCATGAAGAGATGTCGCCAGCACCTGGCAAGACCAAGAAGCCTTTGACTCAGCCTCGTCCCGGCCACGCCGACTTGACTGGAATGCAAAAATACGGTTTTGATGATGCGCGTGACGTGCTTGAGCGCGCGAGTGCACGCGAGACAGCCGCGAGAGTTGCGGCCGGTGCGCTTGCCAAGATTTTCCTCGGAACCATTGGCGTCGAAATCTTGTCGCATGTTGTGCAGATGGGGAGTGCGCGCAGCGCCTCAACTGCTCGGCCTTTGATGAGCGACTTGTCGGTTGTCGACGACTCGCCAGTTCGCTGCTTTGACAAGCAATCAGAAGCGCAGATGATCGCTCAGATAGAGGCGGCCGCAAAAGATGGTGACAGTTTGGGCGGCATTGTCGAAGTTCTTGCATATGGAATGCCAGTTGGACTCGGCAGTTATGTGCACTGGGATCGAAAACTTGATGGGCTGCTCGCTCAAGCGATCATGAGTATCCAGGCTGTCAAGGGCGTTGAAATAGGCGACGGATTTGAAGTTGCCGGGCGCCGAGGCAGCGAAGCACACGACCCCATTATTTGGGACGAGGTAGAAAAGAGCTATCGACGCGAGAGCACGTTGGCCGGTGGAACCGAGGGTGGCATGACAACGGGAGAGCTCTTAGTTGTTCGCGCAGCAATGAAACCGCTAGCAACACTCAATCGTCCAACAATGAAGACGGTCGATACGGTCACCAAACAAGAAGTCGTCAGTTTTAAGGAACGCACTGATGTAACGGCCGTGCCAGCAATGGGCGTAGTCGCCGAAACAATGGTTGCCTTGGTGCTCGCCAATGAAGCACAACGTAAATTTGGTGGCGATTCTGTTGAGGAATTTATCCGCAATGCCCGAGCTTTTGCTGCATCGCTGAAGTGAACACAATTTCTCATCTTCATGATGTCGGCGTTGTCGTGCTTGTGGGATTGATGGGTTCTGGCAAATCGACCGTAGGCACAAAACTTGCACAGCGATTGCATTGTTCGTTCATCGATATTGATGCTCAGATATTGAGAGAACAGAAGAAGACGGTGAGTGAAATTTTTGCTCAGTCCGGCGAAAAAGTCTTTCGTGAGATTGAAGCGTCTGTTCTTGCTCAAGTTCTCGACAATGCTTGTGCACAGATTGTGCGCAACAAAGCGCAGTCGGTGGTAGTCGCAACTGGTGGTGGAGCGGTGCTTCGTGTAACCAATAGAGACAAGATCGTCAACGCCGCGACACATGTGATTTGGCTGGATGCCGACGTCGACACATTGGTGACTCGAACTTCATTATCAAAAAATATTCGACCTTTGCTCGAGACTGATCCGCGAAGCGCGTTGACCACACTGAGCAACGATCGGTCTGATTTCTATGAGCAGATAGCGACTAAAAGAATTGTTACTTCCAATCTGGGAGTCGATCAAGTAGTTGACGCAGTCATGCAAGTCGTGCAATCATCGGTGAGTAAATGAGTCGTCAACAAGTCACCGTTCAATTGGGAGCGCGCTCGTATCCGGTCATTATCGGTTCTGGTGTTCGCATCGAACTCAATTCTGTACTGCCTGCTACAGCGCGACGAGCAATCATAGTTACCCAGCAATCAATACCGCTTGTAGTCGAGACCGATATTCCCCAGACAACAGTCGTAATCGGTGAAGGTGAGCAGCACAAAACGTTGGCCACGATCGAACACGTGTTGAGGGAGTTTGCTCGCGCTGGTCTTAATCGCAATGATGTTGTGGTGGGTGTTGGTGGTGGGTTGGTTACTGACGTGGCAGGTTTTGCTGCAGCCTCTTGGCATCGCGGCACGCCTGTTGTGCATGTGCCAACTTCGCTTGTTGGCATGATTGATGCTGCAATAGGAGGCAAGACTGCAGTCAATCTGCCCGAAGGAAAGAACTTGGTCGGCGCATTTTGGCAACCACATGCGGTGCTGTGCGACACAGATGCTTTGGCAACGCTTTCGGAGCGAGAATTGCGATGTGGCTATGGAGAGATGGCGAAGTATCACTTTTTAACTGGAGACGATCTGTTGAGCATGGATCGCACTGCGCGAATTGCCAGATGTATCCAGATCAAAGCGGACATTGTTGCGAACGACGAACGTGAAGTTGGCCTGCGTGCGATGCTCAACTATGGACACACGCTCGGACATGCTCTCGAGATTGCTACAGGGTTCGATATCGCCCACGGCGAATCGGTTGCTATCGGAATGCTCTTCGCCGCACATCTTTCGCGAGTTCTCGATCGTATTGACGACGCGAGAGTCGACTACCACAAACGGGTGATTTCGGGTGCCTACGGGTTGTCGACAGCTCTTCCTCAAGATTGCCGCTCAGAAGACCTGATGTCTTTAATGCTGTCAGACAAAAAAGCATTGCGCGGTTTAACTTTTGTTTTGGATGGGCCAAATGGAGTAGAGCTCGTCGCCGATGTTTCGCCTGCGGCAGTCACTCAAGCGTTGAGTCGCATGGAAGTACGCTAAAGGTATGGCTAGCGTCCAAAATATTCTGTTGCTCAATGGCCCAAATCTCGATTTGCTTGGAACTCGTGAGCCACAGATTTATGGAACGGCAACACTTGCAGACCATGTTGCGTCAGCATCGAAGGCCGCCGAGTCGGTTGGTTTGACACTCGAATCGTTTCAGAGCAATAGTGCTTCGGCATTGATTGAAAAGATTCATCAAGCGCGTGGCAAGTTTGCTGCAATCATGATTAATCCAGGTGCGTTCACGCATTACGCATGGAGCATTACTGATGCCTTGAGCGCATTTGATGGTCCGGTGGTCGAGATTCATATCTCGAATCCGCAATCGCGTGAATCTTTTAGACATGTGAGCGTTGTTGCTCCTGTCTCTATCGGAACTATTGCCGGATTTGGTCAACAGAGCTATGTGCTTGGTGTGCAAGCAATTGCTCATCACCTACAAAATCGCTGACGGCTGGTGTTGTAATGCTCCCGCCACTGCTGGTGAGCAATCGATTGCGACAAGCATTGTCGGCGGCGAACGATTCGTTCGGAGTGGAATCACTTGTAGTGACGTCAATGGAAAATGTTCGATGGTTGACTGGTTTTAGTGGATCAGTTGCTTTCTTGATTGTGAAAAAGGATGATGCGGTTCTTGTTGTTGATGGCAGATATGTACAACAGGCCGCAGAACAAATACGCCTGTCTGGTGCCGAATGTCGAGTTGTCTTAGCACGAACACAATCTCAACAAATGGAACGCTTGTCTCAAGAACTTACAGGACTTGCAACGTGTGGGTTTGATTCA
>CAXNIQ010000101.1:0-5080 GCA_964202465.1 Ilumatobacteraceae bacterium | reverse complement strand
CGAGATCTTGCTTACCGATGCGTTGCTTATGGCAGCAACTGCAGGCAACCTGTTGGGTGTGGTGAGCGACATTGAGCGCCACGACACCGGTACGCCGATGGGCTGGTTGCAGGCAGTGATTGAGATTGCGCTGAAGCGCAAAGATGTTGGTGCAGAACTCTCTACATGGTTAGAAGGAAGATTCAAATGAGCAAATTACAAGTCACGATTGATCCAAAAGAAGTTGGCATGTCGGCAGAGCGACTCAAGCGCATTGACGAACACTTCCGGGATTATGTAGATGATGGCAGGTTGCCTGGTTACACCGTTGCTGTGGCTCGCTATGGACAACTCGCACATGTGAGCACCTATGGCATGCGCGACATGGAAAGTAAATTGCCAACCGAACTTGACACCATGTATCGAATCGCGTCGATGACTAAACCAATTACGTCGATTGCATGCATGATGTTGGTTGAAGAAGGCAAATTGCAGCTAACCGATCCGGTGAGTCGATTCATTCCCAAATTTCGCCATACCCAGGTGTACGAGAGTGGCACTGCAGAAAAGCCGGTGCTCGCGCCAATGAAGGAGCCAATGCGCATTTGGCACCTGCTCACGCACACTTCCGGTCTTACCTATGCGCACAATTACACGAGTGTTGTAGACGAGATGTATCGCAATGCGGGCATTGGTTTGATTTCGCGCGAAGAAGCGACTCTCGAAGAGACGTGTGACCGCTTGGCGGATATGCCGCTTGTTTTTGAGCCTGGCTCGTCATGGATTTATGGCGTGTCAACCGATGTGTTGGGTCGTGTAATCGAAGTTGCCTCGGGAATGTCGTTGAGCGACTTTTTTCAAACGCGCATTTTGCAACCGTTGAAAATGCAGGACACGAGTTTTTGGGTGCCGAAAGAAAAGCAGTCCCGTTTGGCCGCGGTGTACACACCGGATGAAACTGGACTACAGGCAGTGCGCATGCCGTCAATGGAACAGTCGGTGCTCACCAAACCAACAGCCTTTTCGGGTGGCGGTGGGTTGGTTTCAACCGCGTATGACTATTGGCGATTTTTGCAAATGCTTGAAAATGGCGGCGAACTTGACGGTGCTCGACTGATCTCGCCAACCACTCTTGATCTCATGACCAAGAATCATTTGCCGGACAACAAAGACGTCTCGCAATTTGGGCGAGTAGTTGGCGAAGAGGTGTTTTATGACGGTCTCGGTTTTGGACTTGGTTTTGCCGTGGTGATTGATCAGGCAAAAACCAAAGTTGCTTGCTCGGATGGCACGTTTAGCTGGGGCGGAATATTTAGTACTGCATTTTGGATTGACCCTGTTGAAGAGATCACGGCGACTTTCTATACGCAGTTAATGCCGTCAACGCAGTATCCAATTCGTCCATTTTTGCGCAGCATGGTGTACGGCGCAATTATCGAGTAGCGGTGGTTAATCGGCGCGAGTAAATGCGCCGGGTTCATCAATCACAAAACCAAACTCGTCAACACTGACTTCAACTGTTTTGTTTTGTTGCAGGCTGATGTATTGCCACCGGTGTGTGTCGAGTCGCGTGTACATCTGTGGCACCACGGTGACGCCAAGTGTCTCGGTGTCAACCGTGATCACATGCTGTGTTGACGAATGCCCAATATGGAGCGGCAGTCTGTGAATCAGTATCGAGTTAGTAAATGGCGTGCCAGACAAATCGATGTCAATGCAACCGTCCAACTCGGTGCGGTGCTCGCCGTTCATCTCGCCCCACCTGCCGTGGCCATCGGTTGCGAGCCACAAGTCGGGCTCGTCCATGTCGCGAAACAACAAAAACTGTTGCACAACCCACATTGCCGACATGCGGATAACAAAGTGAGCCTGGTCGGCACCTAAGACTCCGTTGGCTGTCCAGCCCTCGTTTTCCCACAGCAGATCAACGTGACTCGAGTGGGGTGCGTCAACGTGCATCCATGATGCGCGGTGACCTGACGCGGGGAGCGCCGAATAATGAGCCGGAGAGCCAGCGTGCGAATTACTCATGGTTACAGCCTCTCATGTGGCAGTACCGTAGCGAGATAATGATCGCGATTGATGAGGCTCAAAAAACGGTGCTCGACGCATGTGACGCACTCGCACCAGTTGCTACGCCGTGCGAGCAGATGTCGGGAAGAGTGCTGGCTCAAAATGTGGTGGCGCCCGAGAATGTGCCACCCTTTGCCAACTCGGCAGTCGATGGCTACGCGGTGCGCATTGCAGATACACATGCTGTGCCTATTGATCTACTTGTTGTTGACACAGTTGCTGCAGGTGCCGAACCGATGATTGCGGTGGGCGCCGGACAGGCAATACGCATCATGACGGGTGCGCCGATGCCACAAGGTGCCGATGCTGTGGTGATGGTGGAGGACACGCAGCGAATTGGTGATGACCGGGTATCGATTGGCAAAGCAGCAAAATTGCACGACGCGATTCGCGATGCAGGCAGTGACGTGATTAAGGGCGACACTGTATTTGTTGCTGGCACTGTGCTCAATGCTGCTGGTGCTGGAGTGTTGGCGAGCGTAAACGCACGGGTGGTGCAGGCATACCCGCGGGCACGTGTTGCGTTGTTGTCGACTGGCGATGAATTGGTGACCGATGGATCGCCGCTCAAGATCGGGCAGATTCGCGAAAGCAATTTGACGATGCTTGATGCAATGATCGCTGCTTCGGGATGTGAAGTGATCAACCTAGGAATTATTAAAGATGACGAAGCACTTCTCGAGAGAGTGTTGCTGGACGTGATTGAGCGATGCGACGCAATCGTGACGAGCGGTGGCGTAAGCATGGGCGACTTTGACGTGGTGAAGGCAGTGTTGGCGCGCATTGCCAAGATGCAGTGGATGCAACTTGCGATTAAGCCCGCGAAACCATTTGCGTTTGGACAACTTCAAGCATCTGATGGTCGGGTAGTGCCAATTTTTGGATTGCCGGGCAACCCGGTTTCGTCGATGATTAGTTATGAGCTACTCGCACGTCCGGCACTGCGCAAAATGATGGGGCATACGCACGACTTGTTGCGCCCAACAGTGAGGGCGGTTTTGGATGCGCCGATTAAGCGCAAGCAAGACGGCAAGGTGCACTATGTGCGAGTGTTTGGCGGCTTTGAAGCCGATGGTCGATTGCATGTTCGCGACACTGGCCCACAAGGAAGCCACCAACTTGCGTCGACCGCTCTTGCCAATGGCCTCGCATACGTGCCGGACAGCACGGGCATTGAGGCTGGCGGCGAAGTTGATGTCTATGTCATTGGTGATTTGCTGGGCTAGCGCCTTGCCACAGAGCCGTAGGCTATTGCAATGGAATTGATCGATCCATTTGGGCGTACCGTGCGCGACTTGCGCATCTCGATTACCGATCGCTGTAATTTTCGCTGCACCTACTGCATGCCTGCAGAGGGCATGAAATGGCTGCCCCACACGGAAGTGCTTTCGTATGAAGAACTGCATCGGCTTGCATCTATTTGCGTAAACCATTTTGATGTCGATGGCATTCGCCTCACGGGCGGCGAGCCGACAATGCGCGCACACTTGCCTGTGTTGGTGAAAAAACTTGCGGGATTGATTGTGCCTGCAACTGCCAACTCGCCCCGTGCGGGTAAGCCAATCGATCTTGCGATCACCACCAATGGCGCAACGTTGCGTCTGATTGCCCAAGAACTGCGCGAAGCCGGGCTTGAGCGCATCAACATCTCGATCGACACGTTGAAGCGCGAACGCTTTTATGAAATGACTCGACGCGACGAACTCGAGCATGTGCTCGACGGCATTGATGCTGCGATTGCTGCGGGCTTCTCGCCAGTCAAACTCAATGCGGTTGTGCAACGCGGCATTAATGATGACGAGATCGTTGACTTGGCGACTTTTGGTCGCAACAAAGGCATTGAAGTTCGGTTTATTGAATTCATGCCCCTCGATGCGCAGGGCACATGGGAGAACAATCAGGTTGTTGGCCAAGATGAGATCGTTGACGCAATTGCTGCCGTGTATCCGCTCGAGCTGATGCCGGCTCGCGGTGCTGCACCAGCCGACCGCTGGCGCTATCTCGATGGCAAGGGCACAGTTGGCGTGATTCCGTCAGTGACCAAACCATTTTGTGGTGACTGCGACAGAGTGCGCCTCACTGCAGACGGACAATTTAGAACATGCCTGTTTTCGACCAACGAGTTTGACTTGCGAGCAATGTTGCGCGAAGGTGCAAGCGATGATGCGATTGCTGCAGAGATCAAACGTGCGGTGGGCACCAAGTGGGCGGGACACAACATCGGTAATGTGACGTTTGTGCGGCCACGTCGCTCAATGAGCCAGATAGGTGGTTAAACATGTCTGATTTGCAATTTTCGCATCTCGATCCAGCAGGCAACGCCCGCATGGTCGACGTCACGCCAAAAGAGGCTACGCATCGTCGGGCAATTGCGCGTTGCAAAGTATTTATGAAGCCCGAGACAACTGCCGCGATCGCTAATCGCGAAGTGAAGAAGGGCGACGTCATTGCAGTCGCCCGAGTTGCCGGCATTCAAGCCGCAAAGCGCACGAGCGACATGATTCCGTTGTGTCATCCGCTGCTCATCGGCGCGGTGCACATCAACTTTGAAATCGCCGACGACTTCATTGCTATTGAAGCCCAAGTCGACACCGTCGACCGCACAGGAGTCGAGATGGAGGCCCTACATGCATGCAGCGTGGCCGCCCTGACGATCTATGACATGTGCAAGAGCGCCGATAGGGCGATGGTGATTGGTGAGTTAACGCTGTGGGAGAAGTCGGGTGGCCGCCAAGGCCTGTATCGTCGAGAAGACGAGTAAGCCCAATAGTTATAAGGGTTTTGGCTCTATTGACAGATCAAATTACCTCGTTGTTGTCCTATTTGTAGCCAATCTGTAATACACTCAACCTACTCATGAGCAAATTGATTTTGATCATCGTCGGCGCAGCATGGCTGTCAGTGTTACTTCCTCCAATGGTTCGAGCCAAGTTGCACGGCAGCCCATCCAATTCGGTGAGCAACTTCCGTCGCCAACTCAATTCACTCGAGTCGTCGGGTGGCCGCAGCCAGCAAGGTCAGTTGCGCA
>CAXNIQ010000100.1:0-5141 GCA_964202465.1 Ilumatobacteraceae bacterium | reverse complement strand
TTTGATGGCACATTCTGCTCACCGTTTGACAGACCACACCTACGCCATCGCACGCTCAGTGTTTCATCCATCTCTAAATCGCATGCACTACCTGGTTTTCGTGCCGGTTGGGTTGCATGCCCTGCCGAAGTGACCCCACGACTCGTTCTCGTTGCCGAAGCAATGCTGTTTGGATCACAGCCATTTATTGAAGATGCACTTGCAGTTGCATTGAACGAAACACACCCAGAGGTTGAACGCATGCGCGCTGCATACAAAGAGCGAGCAGCCGTGCTGGTTGAGGCATTTGCAGGTGCAACATCTGTTTTGGCGCGTCTACCAGAGGGGGGAATGTTTATCATGCTCGACATTCGAAAAACTGGTTTAACTGGCGAAGAGTTTGCGTGGCGACTACTCGATGAAGAGAACGTCGGCACAATGCCGGGTGAAAGTTTTGGTAGCGGCGGCGCAGGCCACGTGCGTGTTGCACTCACCGTCGAATCCGAACTGCTCAAAGAAGCAAGTATCCGAATCCGACGTCTTGCCGATACATACCTCCCCGAGTGCAAGTAGAAGCAGAAGTGGCTACAACCAACATGACACCCAAGCAACTCAAAGTTGGTGAAGCAATTATTGATTTGTTGTCGCGCGAATACGGCGTTGATGTCGTATTCGGAATACCCGGCGTACACAACATCGAGTTGTATCGCGGCCTTCATCGCTCAGGCGTGAGCGCTATCTCTCCGCGCCACGAGCAAGGTGCAGGGTTTATGGCCGACGGCTGGTCAATCGTGACCGGCAAGCCCGGCATCTGCGTGCTCATCAGTGGTCCTGGACTCACCAACGCACTCACGCCAATCGCACAGGCGTATCACGATTCACGACCAATGCTCGTGATTGCATCCACCACTCCAACTGATGCACTCGGTAAAAGTTTTGGACCGCTGCACGACCTGCCTGACCAGGCCGCAGTCGCGCGCTCAGTCTGTGCGTTTAGCGAAACAGTTGCCGACCCATCAGTGCTTCCAGCATTGATCGAACGAGCATGGAATGTATTTACTTCTGCGCGTCCACGACCAGTGCACATTGCAATCCCCATGGATGTACTCGCTCAACCGTGCGCACCATTTGTGCGGGTGCATACGCCTGCTGCTCGTCCAATTGCTCACGACAACGACATTGCTCGCGCGCTCGCCATCATCAACTCGTCACAAACACCTGTGATCATCGCTGGTGGTGGTTCAATCGATGCATCCACCCAACTCGTTGCGCTGGCCGAAGCCCTTGACGCTCCTGTCCTTTTGACGGGCAATGCAAAGGGCGTCATGTCATCTGCGCATCCGTTGTGTGCTGGCAACTGTTTGGTCTTCGGTCGTGTGCAAAGAGATGTCGAAGCTGCCGATGTAGTGATCGTTGTTGGCACCGAGCTTTCTGATACTGATCTCTATAACGACGGCCGAGCGTTGCAGTTTGGCGGCAACGTTGTGCGCATCGATATTGACGCCGAACAAATCAATCGCCGCACCACACCAACTGTTGGCATTGTTGGTGATGCCGCACACACAATGGCAAAACTTACACGTGGTATCAGCACTCGTGGCATTGTGGCGCGCAATCCAACTACAGGTGCACAACGCGCGCAGCAATGGCGAGATCATGCGCGCAACAAGACAAGTAAAACGTTTGTTCCGTGGCTACAAGTAATCGAACAATGGCTGCCAGAAAACGCAGTCGTTGCGCTTGACTCAACCCAACTCGGTTACTCGGCTCACTGGTGGTTGCCAGCAACTAAAGGTCGCTCTTGGCTTGCGCCTTATGGTTTTGGCACACTCGGTTGCGCACTCCCAATGGCCATCGGTGCAGCAGTAGCCGCGCCAGACCGACCAGTTCTTGTCATTGCAGGCGATGGCGGTTGGTTGTTTACCGTTGCCGAAATGGCTGCAGCACATGACCTCAAGAGCAACATCACGATGGTGCTGTGGGACAACAGTGGCTATGAACAGATTCGCGCATCATTTGACGACGTGCAAGCACCACGCATGGGAGTTGACGTAACTTCCCACGACCCATCTGCAATTGCTCGGGGATTTGGCTGGACATCAGTTGACGTTACGACACCTGAACAGCTTGCAACATCTCTTGATGCCACGCTCAACAGCAGCGGACCTCATTTCATCCGCATTGCAGTCGGTTAACTAGTTGGTGCGATAGACAACGAACACTTTGCGAAGTGTCTCGATAACGGTCCACTTGCCTTTCCATCCAATTGGAAAGATGCAACTTGAACCAGCGGTGAGCTCAACCGGTTCGCCACCGTCTTCATGCACGATCATGCGGCCCTTCAATACATAAATAACTTCGCCACGCGTAGTGAATTCCCATCGCGATGCGCCTGGCTCGCACTCCCATGTTCCGGCTGTCACAGTCTCGTTGTCAAGAAAAACTTGAGCACGAGTAAGTATCTCACCGGTCAACGGTTCTGCCGAAGGTTGACCTAGCGGTTTTTGAGCCAGGTCTGATGCAGGAATTTCGAGCGCGCGAAAGTGAACAGTCATAAACGCATTCTAAGCCATTGACCGCAAATTCTTTTTTGTGAGCAAAAAATAGATCGCTGTCATCAGCATCAAAACTCCCGCAGCAGAAAATGTAAGCGGAGCAGAATCAACTCTTCGCGCGATTATCCCCATCAGCAGCGCACCGATAGGAGCAAGTCCTGACATTAAAAGCGAATGCACTGCCATCACCCGACCCATCACGGCAGGTGGAGTGTTGTTCTGAATTAATGTCTGGCTGAGATTCATATAAAAACCGCCGCCTAATCCCCATGCAAACAGCAGCAACCCCATCATTGCAATTGATCTCGATTGACCAAGCGCAATCTGAATGAAGCCACCCCAGCAAAGACCACAGATAAACCAAAGACCCTTCTGGACCAGTTTGTGATTGAAACGAAGAATCCCCATTGAAGTAACAAACTGACCCACACCAAGCATTGCAAACAAAATAGTTGTCTGACTACCGGTCGCTCCGGCTTGTTCTCTAGCAATTTGCGGACCAAGCACAATCCATGGAGCAATCATGAACAAAATCGAGGCAGAGAGCAACACATAAAAAGAACGGACCTCGGCATGTCCGCGAATAAAATTGAGGCCACCAAAAATCTCTTCTCGCATTCGACGACGCTGCAAATTCACACTTGGAGGTAGCCGCAACTGAATGAGCGCAATAAATCCAATCAGATGCATCGCTGCTTGTAACCAAAATGCGCCCTCAATGCCCCATGCCGCGATCGCTGGTCCAGCAGCTGCCGGGCCGATCATCAGACCCAAATTGCTACCGATTGTGTTGACAGCGATGGCACCAACAAGTTTGTCGGAGGGAACAATTGATGGAACAATCGCCGAACGCACTGGAGATCCAATTGCAATAAAGAACCCTGCGATAAACGATCCAACGATTGCCCAACTAATGGTCATTTTGCCAAAAGTGACCATCCATGCAATCACAATGGTGATAGCCAATGCACCCGCTTGGCTGACCACAAGGAGAGTTCTTCTGTTCATGTGATCACTCATCACTCCAACAATGAGCGAGATCAGAATTACTGGAATACCCATTACAAAGAGAATCAAACCGCTGATGTCGGACTTTGCACCTAGCTCGAGCGCCAACCACACAAAAGCAAATCGTTGGGTGCTTTGCACCAAGATAAACAAAAAACTATTTGTCCACAACAACCGAAAGGGTTTGATCGCAAACAATTCTGATGAGCGAATGCGGACACGATCTTCAGGGATACTCACTTCAAACCAGCATTACATCATCGTCAATTCAAAAACGAATTGGTCTTTAGAGAACTGCTGAACCCACAAGTCGACCAACGGCCATAGTGAAAGCCATCGCCACAAGACCGCCAAAGACAACACGAATTGTTGGGCGCAGAGGATGTGCCCCGCCGGCTTTTGAGCTCGATACGCCGAGCGCAACGAGGGCAAAAATAGCAATCACAATTGTCGTTGCAATACGATGCGCGGATGATGCGAGGGCGACCGCGACGAGCGGAATCGACGCTCCAACCGTGAAAGCACCCGCCGAACTCACACTGGCTTGCAGTGGTCGCGCCAACGTCATCTCACTGATCCCCAATTCCTCTGCCATATGCACCTTGAGCGCATCTTTCTTGGTGAGTGCTACTGCGACTTCTCGCGCAAGTTGATCGTTGAGTCCCTTGGAGGCGTAGATAGCAGTGAGTTCATCGAGCTCATGTTCTGGTGTGTGCAACAGTTCCCATGTCTCTTTGGCAATGTCTGCTTTCTCGGAGTCGCGCTGCGAACTCACCGAAACATATTCGCCAATGGCCATCGATGCCGCACCTGCGACAAGTCCGGCAACGCCTGCAGTAATGATGGTGCCTCGGGGTGCATCTGCTGCAGCTACGCCCAAAATTAAGCATGCAGTCGAAATAATGCCATCGTTTGCACCAAGCACCATCGCTCTCAGCAAACCAATTCGGTGGCCGAAGTGGCCTTCATCTGCATGAATCATCAACAAGATCTTACTGCGTGATGTGGCGCAAGTCGTCAAGCGAGACACGACCGGTGTACACCGCCATGCCGATCGCGGCGTCAATTTGTAATGCAAACAAATCTCGTATGTCTTGCAATGTTGTGATGCCACCGGCAGCAGTGATTGGCATTTTTGTGATTTGGCGCAAGCTTGTAAACCACTCCAAGTCCGTACCCTCCATCATTCCTTCCTTGTCCACATATGTGCACAAGTATCCGCTACATCTATCGGAGAATAGTGCGATGGCCTGATCGGCCGTCGTTGCAAGTGAGGTCGCCCAACCATCTACAACAACTTTTCCCGCTTTCGAGTCAAGCGCGACAATAATGTTGTGCTTTCCTACCTCAAAAACGATGTCATCAAAAACTGGAGAAAATGCAGCCGTGCCAACAATCACTCGGTGTGCGCCGAGGTCAATGAGTTGTCGAGCACGCTGCGGTGTTCGCACACCGCCGCCAACCCTGCATGTTGCACGGCTGGCAAGCATCTCTATAATGGCGAAATTTTCGCCAACACCCATTGCAGCATCGAGGTCGATCACCTGAATTTCTGGAAATCCCGCAAATCGCTCGAGCATCTCGAGCGGGTCTGGCCCT
>CAXNIQ010000099.1:0-5329 GCA_964202465.1 Ilumatobacteraceae bacterium | reverse complement strand
CTTTGTGCTCGACATCAAAATCTTTGCGTGGACAACACCCTGCATCCTGATCGTTGCAGTGTTAATTGCTATCGCTCGCAGTACGCGCACTCCCGCACTGTTTCCGGTGCGCATCTTTGTTATCGCCTACACCGACATCATGCGCGGCGTGCCAGTGATCTTGTGGATCTACCTCGTTGGGTTTGGCGTGCCAGGCATTGGTCTTGAACGGCCATGGAATTCGCCCCTAATTTGGGGTTCTGTTGCACTGGGCATGACATACAGCGCTTATGTAGCAGAAGTATTTCGCGCAGGCATCGAGAGCGTGCACGAAAGTCAGCGCGCTGCTGCTCGCTCGCTCGGGCTGTCAAGTTCACAGACCATGCGTCATGTGATCTTGCCGCAAGCAATACGGCGCGTTGTCCCACCACTGATGAACGACATGGTCAGTTTGCAAAAAGACGTTGCGCTTGTGAGTCTCATCGGTCCAATCGAAATTTTGCGCCAAGCCGGCATCGATAAAGCCAAGTTTGCAAACTTCACACCGTTTGTAGGTGCCGCGCTCATCTTTCTTGCAATCACGATTCCACTCACTCGCTTAACCGACTGGCTACTCACTCGTGAGCGCGACCGCACGGGAGCGAGCAAGATCAGATGAGTACAACATCATGAATGCGAAACTCACACTCAACTCGGTTGTCAAATCATTTGGTGACAATCCTGTGTTGCGCGACATCAGTCTGACGATCAACACCGGAGAAGTCGTCTCGTTCATCGGTGCGAGTGGCTCTGGAAAAACAACTCTGCTGCGTTGCATCAACTTGCTCGAAACCGTTGACAGCGGAAGCATCCACTTGGACGACACCGAGATCACGGCCGTTGGGCTTGACGCCAACCCCATCCGTCGCCGCATCGGCATTGTGTTTCAAAGTTTCAATCTGTTTCCACACCTGAGCATTAGACGCAACGTCACACTTGCTCTCACCGAAGTGTTGGGCAAGTCAATTGACGACGCAAACGAGGCCGCATCCAATCTGCTTGCGCGGTTTGGATTATCGGATAAAATTGATTCATACCCCGACAGACTCTCAGGCGGTCAGCAACAACGTGTAGCCATAGCTCGGGCGCTTGCACTCAATCCAGAGGTGCTCTTACTCGACGAAATTACATCGGCCCTCGACCCCGAGTTGGTTGGCGAAGTACTCGACGTTGTTCGCGAACTCAAAGGCAGCGGCATCACGCTGTTGCTTGCCACACACGAGATGGGTTTTGCCCGCGAGATCAGCGATCGTGTTTGTTTTCTTGCCGAAGGGGTCGTCGCAGAAGCAGGACTACCAGAGCAGATTTTTTCGCAACCTACAGACCCACGAACACAACAATTTTTGCAACGCGTGATCGCTGCTGGCCGCCTGCGCGGCTAATTATTTTTTACTAGTAATACAACAGACGTCAGAAATCAGGCGTCTGGCAAGACGTAGTTGGCAAACTGCTCGCGCAATGTCTTTTTCGAAAACTTGCCAACGCTCGTCTTTGGCACTTCATCGATAAACACCACGTCGTCGGGCACTTGCCACTTGGCCAGGCGTGGGCGCACATAGTCAAGCACTTCTGCCTTGGTCAGTGTCTCACCGGGATTGAGTACCACGCATGCGAGCGGACGCTCCGACCACTTCGGATGTGTCACTCCAACAACAGCGGCTTCTTTAATTTTTGGATGCGACATCAATTCGTTTTCGATTTCTACCGATGAAATCCACTCACCACCCGACTTGATTAAATCTTTGGTGCGATCGACCAATCGAATGCGTCCCTTTGGGTCGACCGATGCAACATCGCCCGTACGCAGCCAACCGTCGGCAGTAAAGCTCTCGCCTGCTCGGGCATCGTCGTAATAAGTAGAAGCAATCCAGTTTCCACTGCACTGCAGTTCTCCACTTGTTTCGCCGTCCCATGCAACTGGTTCGGTGGTGCCTGGCACGACAACTCGTGCATCAACACCAAAAGCAATTTGTCCAACAGTTGTGCGCAAGTCGGCTTGCTCAGATTGCGGCAACAACTGATCTGCTGCCGACAGTGTGCACACCGCGGCGATCGGGCTGGTTTCCGTCATGCCCCACGCTTGCAATATTGGCAGGCCTGTCTGTTCGCGATATCCCTCGCTCAATGCCTTTGGAACAGCTGAGCCTCCGCACGGAATTGCGCGCAAAGACGAAGTGTCTCGACCCTTCAACTCTGGCAACACTGCCATCCAGATAGTTGGCACACCTGCAGCAACCGTCACTTTTTCTTCCACGATCAAATTGGCAATTGCTTTGCCCGACAAATCCGGGCCAGGCATTACCAAGGTTGCGCCTGACGCAACTGCCGCATGCGCAAGACCCCACGCATTGGCGTGAAACATCGGCACCACGGGCAAAATAATGTCACTCTCACGAGCGCCAAGCGAGTCTGCAGTCATAGCACCGAATGTGTGCAAGTACGTCGAGCGGTGACTGTACACAACACCTTTAGGATTTCCCGTTGTGCCACTCGTGTAACACATGCTGGCAGCCAGATTTTCGTCGGTGATATTGAACTCGGCTCCAGGAGTGCCCTTCAACAGTGCCTCATAGTCGTGCATTTCGAAACCCTTGACAGAATCGGGAACATCACCTTTACCGTCGTCCATAATCACTAAATGCTTGACAGTGGTAAATGTTGGCAACAGAGGCGCGATCAAACCAAATAGCGAGCGATCAATAAAGATCACTTCGTCCTCGGCATGGTTGGCAATGTATGTCAACTGCTCAGGAAACAGACGGATGTTGAGCGTGTGTGCAACACGGCCCGTACATGGCGGAGCAAAGTACAACTCGAGGTGACGCGCGGTGTTCCATGCAAATGTTGCAACGCGACCGTCTTTGCTAATACCCAATTTGTCGAGCACTCCACCGAGTTGACGCGTACGTGCTGCCCACTCTCCGTATGTTGTGCGCTCTCGACCAGTGGCGGTTGCCGTGATGATCTGCTTGTCGCTGTGATACTTCTCTGCACGCTCAAACAAATGCACGAGCGTGAGTGGTGTTTCTTGCATCAAACCCTTCATAGCGATCTCCTCTGATTTGGCTTCTCATCAAGTTAGCAACTCCGATAGATTGCAAAGAATGCGAAGAGCGGTACTTGCACTTACATCGATGTTGTTTATCATCGGCACCATTGGCAGCAATATTGGGCCCGCCTTGGTTGACGAAAACCCACGACTCGTATTGCTATTGAGCTCCCGTAATCGCAACCTCTTTGGGTCGGTGCCGTACATCGACTTGCCGTCATACATAGCAATCGGTTTTCCACGCGTACTCATCGCGGGCATTGCGCTCTATCTCGTGGGCCGTTGGTACGGAGCCAAGGCACTCGGCTGGGTCGAGGGCAATATGGGTGAATTACCAGCCATTTACCGCTGGACAGAGGCGGCCGTAGACAAAGCCGGCAGCGTGGCTCTTGTGCTGATGCCGGGCAGCAATGTGGTGTGTTTGTTGCTTGGTCACAGGCGCATGGATCCAAAGCGCTTTATCCCGCTCATCAGTCTCGGTATCGCGATAAAACTTGCGGTCTTATGGCGTGGTGGACAAATTTTTGAAGAACAGATCAAGTCATTTCTGAGTTACATCGAAAAATATCAGTGGTACGTGGTGATGGCATTGTTTGCGTTGTCAATGATTCAGTCGGTGCGCAAGGGTCGACCACAAGGAAAATAGATTCGTTTTTTCTTGCTTGTTGACATACAAATTTGGCAGACTCATTGCATAACCCCAAACAAGGAGCACCCCATGGCCGCAAAAAAGAAAACTAAAAAAGCAACAAAAAAAGTCGCGAAAAAGACTGCAAAGAAAACAGCAAAGAAAGTCGCCAAGAAAAAAATCGCCTCAAAGACATCCGTAACCCTCCGCGGCAACAAAGTGTCGGTCAGCGGAAAACTTCCGAAAATTGGCTCACGGCTTCCAAAGTTTGCACTCACCGCTGGCAACTTGAGCGAGATTGGCAACTCTGACATCAAGGGCAAGCGCGTCATCTTCAACATATCCCCTTCGATTGACACGGCAACATGCGCGACATCAACTCGCAAATTCAATGAGATCGCATCAGGATTGAATAACACCGATGTCTACTATGTTTCTGCCGACTTGCCTTTTGCTCAAGGACGCTTTTGTGATTCTGAAGGCTTATCCAATGTCAAGACTGCTTCATCATTCCGCTCCAACTTTGGAAACGTATTTGGTGTCAACCTCACAAGTGGTGTGCTCAAAGGTCTCTTGGCGCGAGCGGTTGTGGTGGTTGACGAAAAGGGCAAGGTGTTGCACACCGAACTGGTGAGCGAGATTGCTAACGAGCCAAATTACGCAGCGGCTATCAGTGCGCTGAAATAACGACTAGGCGTTCGGGTTCGCTAACCGCGAGCCCCATAGCCCACACATGCATAGCCCGGCTGTGGCACTGAACTTGGATTAGCAGAACGCGGACCTGGTCCCAGCATTGCTAACAATTTTGACTTGTGCGGTTCGGCGAGCACGCTCATCGGACATACCGTTTTATCGGATATCTGAATTACAAAGTCGAAATCGTGTGCAGATGGTGTGCCCGATGTATAACCAATCAATTCTCCAGCCTTTACCTTGATCGCATTACCGGGTTTTTCATACTCTTCGTGACGCGCAGTCGGATTTCCGTTGTCATCAAAACAACTACTGCACTTGTCACCAAAAGAGTAAGCAGCTCGTATGTCTGCACGAGGGTCAGTTACATGATTAAACCTCCAATAATCGTTGCATGTGGATGTGAGGTTGAACTGCAATTGAAAATCATCTGACTGGAAAACCTTATTTGCTGTGAGATGTCTAATTGCTGTCAGCACGCCATCAGCAGGTGCATAGAGAGGAATTTTGGTATATGGTGCTTTCACCCACACATACGCAAAACGCGCATCATTTGTCTCATTTCCATTTGTAATCATTGAGATGTCACTTGCATTAAATGGCGAGGCGTTAAACAACCCTGCAGAATTGGCCCCACAACCAGTTGTTCCAGCTTTCGGAGATGAAGTCGTCGATGAAGTCGTCGATGACTTTGCCGCAACCCAAACAAGTTTTGACCCAATCTTTGTGCACTTCAGCGTTGAGCCACCCAACTTGACAGTCAGGCCAGATTTTGTGCACTTACCACCTGGTGTATTTGCCGCAGATGCTTCAAAGACTGATACTCAAAGAAGTGTTGTCGCAATAATGAGAAAAATTGAGACCTTAACAACACTGCGGTAGATGAGTTTCATGGTCAAGATTAACAACCAAATTTTAGATATCAAGGTTTAATTTTTGTA
>CAXNIQ010000098.1:0-5347 GCA_964202465.1 Ilumatobacteraceae bacterium | reverse complement strand
CGCCAACAGGCAATCCGCTAGCAATACGTGTAATACGCAATCCAAGTGGCTTCAGCAAGCGTGCCAAATACATGGCGGTCACATCGCCTTCGGTGTTTGGATTCGTGCACAAGATCACTTCTTTCACACCCTCGGTGTCGAGTCGCGCGAGTAATTCACGAATCTTGAGTTGCTCTGGACCAATGCCCTCAAGTGGATTCATTGCACCTAGGAGCACGTGATAGCGACCTCGAAACTCGCCAGTTTTTTCAATGGCGATCACATCGCGTGATTCTTCAACAACACAGAGCATTGAACTATCACGACGGTCATCGTCGCAGATGCGACAAATTGGCCCGTCTGAAAAATTGAAACATCGATCACAAAAACGCACCAATGCTTTTGCTTCAGTGATCGAATGAGCGAGCCGCTCTACATCGACAGAGTCACTCTTGAGCAAATAAAAAGCAATGCGCTGCGCACCCTTTGGGCCAACTCCGGGAAGTCGTCCAAGTGCGTCGATCAACGCTTGCATTGGGGGTGTGTATGCAGAGTTCATGATGCTGATGAGAACGAACGAAACAACAAACTATTTCTTCTTTTGTTTGTCCACCAACTGAGAACCAGGAAACGCCTTGGCGAGTTGTTCTTCAACCGATGTGGTGGTGGTTGATTTGGTTGTGGGGGTGCTTGTTAATTGTGATGGGTCTACGTCTTCAAATACTTCACCAGCTGTCTGTTCGTCGGTGGCCACTTGCACCTTTGCTCGAGATGGTGCAGCAGTTGTTGTTTTGAAGGTTGGTGCACTAAATGCAAGCGTGATCGTGCGTCCTGTGATCGATGACAGTTGTGCTTCAACCGTTGCAACATGTTCTTGGGCTTTGCGCTGGTGTGCATCGTTGGGTGCACTCACCGTCAGCACGCCGTCTACACAACTCACCGCGCTCACCGCGCTAAATACTGCACGTGCCAATGCCCTAAATCCGCTGACCACATCAGACCATTGGGCCACAAGTTGTTCGTCGGACAATGGCCCGGCGCTTGGTGCAGCCACTACAACTTTGGCTTTGCCACCCAATTGCACTTTTCCAGTTTCGGTATTCATCGGCGCTGGTCGCACCATCGGAGTGCTTGCGTCTCGAGTAATGCCAGCTTCGAGTCGTTCAATACGCGCAATCAATGACGAGTTGTCGTTGGCACTATTGACGCTTGTGAGTTTGACAAGCGCAACTTCAATCAACAGTCGTGCATCTGGTGCATGCCGCATCTCAATCAAAATTTCGCCGAGTACCTCGATGGCTCGCACAACGGTGCTTGTGCCCATTCGTCGCGCTTGGTCGGCAATTTTTAGCTTCAATTGTTCGGGCATTTGCACCATGTCGGGTGCCATGAGCGACAAAAAGCATTCTCGCAGTTGACGCACAATGTCTTCGGCCAACATCCGTGGATCTGCGCCGCGCTGAATTGCGTTTGCGGTTGCGCTCAGTGCACGACCTGGGTCTCTATCGATCAATGCTTCGACAAACTCATCTAGTGAAAATTGCTCGTCTGCTTCGCCACCACCTGCAGCAACAAGCTCGAGAGCCGACAACGTGTCGCGTGCCGAGCCACCACCTTGTGTGAGCACTTGGGCAATCGCTGCTTCGCTCACTTTGAGGTTGGCATCCTTGATTACCCAGCGCACATGCTCGTCAAGGTCGTCCATTGGCAACAAATGAAACTGCAAGTGTTGTGTGCGACTGCGAATGGTCTCACTTACTTTTTGTGGGTCGGTTGTGGCCAACACAAACACCACGTGAGGTGGCGGTTCTTCAAGAGTCTTGAGCAGTGCCGCTTCGGCTGGCTTGGAGAGCATGTGCACTTCGTCCAAAATAAAGACGCGATGTCGTCCAGGATTGCCGAGCGATGAACGCTCGATCAGGTCGCGCATGTTTTCAACACCGTTGTTGCTTGCGGCGTCAAGTTCGAGTACGTCGTAACTGTTGCCGCTGTCTATTGCCCCACACGAATTACAGATGCCGCACGGTTCTCCGTTTTCGGGCTCTTCGCAATTGAGCACCTTTGCCAAAATGCGGGCAGTTGAGGTTTTGCCAGTGCCCCGCGGCCCGGAAAACAGATACGCCTGACCCTCACGATGATTAATGACCGCATTTTGCAGCGCTCGCACCACGTGCTCTTGGCCTTTGAGCTCGCTAAAGCGGCGAGGCCGGTAGCGGCGATATAACGATTGAACAGCCATCGCCTGCGAGCCTACCTAGACGGTGCTACACCCCTGAAACCTTTTGGCTACCGTTATAAGGGACCAATGATGACATCACAGCAACCAGCACGCTTTACGGGCAGACGATTGGCCTCGATTGTTGGACTCGCCATTGGGTCGTTCATATATTTGAGCGGTTTTAGCGCGCTCGGGGCGCTTGCCAGTGGCGTGGCTGGCACAAACGAAGTCACCACCTCTAATCCGGCGCGAAGTCAGATCGTGCAGGTGCAACCTCCACAGATTCAAATGGTGTTTCGCGATGCAATCACTGAAATCGGCAAGATGGGTCTGACCGTCGTGTGTAACAACGAGTCGGTGGGCATCGCACTTCCCCAACTTGGTGCTGACAGTAAAACTGTGTCGGTAGCGCTCACCACTGCCTTTGCTGCTGGCGAATGTTTGATTGATTGGAAACTTGCCGATGGCTCGCAAGGTTCCATTCCGTTTACGTCACAGATTGTTTCCGAAACGACTGTTGTAACTCCTGAAGGCGCGACTACCGACACAACGCTGCCAGCAGTAATTGGCGAAGTGGTGGTGCAGTCTGCGGGTGGTGGGCCGCGCGTTGGTGGACTACTTGGGCTGTTGCGTATTTTTGAATATCTTTTTGCCGCTGCGATCTTTGGTGGATTGCTCACCGTCACGCTTGCATGGCCAGAGGGCATCGACTACGGCGTGTGCTTGAGGTTCTTTCGCATCTCGTGGCTACTTGCTCTCTCGACAATGTACTTAATCGTTGCAATCACGGCGATGCGCAATTCTGATAATACGTTTATGAGTTCACTCAATCCATTCGTTTGGTTTGGTGCACTCAATGATGCGGCCGGTTTGATATTGCTGTTGCGGTTTGCTCTTGTTGCAGGCTCATTCTGGGTCACCTTTCAACCAGCGCGGGTGTTTGAACCAGCAACACAAGTTCCGGCAATAACGCTGATCACCGTGATGATGGCATCATTTGGTCTGACTCGAATAGGTCAACATGTCGCGTTACTTACATATGTGTTTGGCGTTGCGCACGCTTTGGCAATCGGCATGTGGCTTGGCGGATTGCTGTTGCTTTCGCGCACCGTGCTCAATGCACCTGGCGACGCCGATTTATTAAATGCAGTGCGCGGCTTTACCCGTATCTCGGTCACTCTGATTGTTGTGGCAATCGTTACGGGCCTCATGCAGGTCTATCTGCTCGACAGTTTCAACATTTTTTCTACTGGTCATGGTCGTCTGAGTTTGCTCAAAGTCATTGTTGTGGCAGTTATGGTATGGATCAGTCTGATGTTCAAAAATTTCACCACTTCACGACTCTCCAAAGAATCTGAACTCACGAGCAAGATGGCTTGGCGGCTCAGGCGCGCGGTGTCAACCGAGCTTCTCGTTGGAATCCTCGTACTTGGCCTGACTTCGTGGATGGTGCCGATGCATCCACCGCAAGCCAAGGCTTCAGGTGCTGGCCCAACGGTGCCATATGCATTTCGTCAAGATCTCGAGAATGATCGCTTCCATGTCATCATTTCACTCACTCCCGGCACCACTGGTGTCAATGCAATGCGCATCGAGTTGCTGGAGCCATCACGAATCAATAATTTTGTGGTCAAACTCATTCCATCCGAGATTGGTTATGCAGGTATCGCGATCAATGTGCCCCTTAAGCGCAGAGGTGCTGCAATCGTGATGGGTGATGGCTCATTTACATTGCCAGTTGCTGGCGTATGGTCAATTGAGATCAGTGGTGCAACCACAACGGGTGAATTGATCCCTCTTGCCACAACGATCAACATCACCGAATCTGCTGTGGCTTCAACGACAACGATTCCAGTCGAAATAGCCCCTGCAACTACTCTCGCTGGCGGTTAATCGGTCGCTATTCTGTACGAGGTGAGTAACAACTCGATGGACGCAAAACTGCAGGATCTGCAGTCTCGTAAAGACCAGGCGTACAACGCTGGATCACCCCGCTCGGTTGAGCGTCAACACGAAAAAGGCAAGTTGCTCGCTCGCGAACGCCTGGCGATTTTGCTGGATCCAGACAGCTTTCACGAGTTGGATTTGTTGGCTCGCCACCGTGCTCACTCGGCTGGCCTTGAAGAGCACCCCTACACCGACGGCGTGATCACGGGTTGGGGCACGATCGACGGACGCAAAGTATTTGTGTTCAGCCAAGACTTCACGGTGTTTGGCGGAGCGCTCGGCGAAGTGTTTGCCGAAAAGATTCATAAGTTGATGGACTTGGCGCTCAAGGTTGGAGCGCCACTCATTGGTTTGAACGACGGAGCCGGTGCTCGTATTCAAGAAGGCGTTGTGTCGCTCGCGAGCTACGGCGGAATCTTTCATCGCAACGTGCAGGCATCTGGTGTTATCCCACAAATTTCCGTGATCCTCGGCCCATGCGCCGGTGGTGCCGTGTATTCGCCTGCCATGACCGACTTTATTTTCATGGTGCGCGAGACAAGCCACATGTTTATTACTGGCCCAGATGTTGTCAAGACTGTTACTGGTGAAGATGTCACGCTCGAAGAGTTGGGTGGCGCAATGAGCCACGCATCCAAGAGCGGTGTTGCCACATTTGTAAGTGCAGATGAGCAGTCATGCTTGCAAGACGTGCGCTTCTTGCTCAGCTTCTTGCCACAAAACAACATCACCGAGCCACCTGTTGGCGAAATCACCGACGACCCTGCTCGTTTGTGTGAGTCGTTGCGCACCATTCTTCCTCCGTCGGCCAATCAGCCATATGACATGAAGAAGGTCATCACCGAAGTGATGGACGATGGCGAATTCTTCGAATACTTCCCGCATTGGGCAAAAAGCATCGTGTGTGGTTTCTCGCGACTCAATGGTCGGTCGGTGGGCATCGTTGGCAACCAGCCAATGATCTTGGCCGGCGTGCTCGACATCGAGTCCAGCGAAAAAGCAGCGCGCTTCGTACGCACCTGCGATGCATTCAACATTCCGATCATTACCTTCGTAGACGTTCCCGGCTTTCTGCCAGGTGTCGATCAGGAGTACGGCGGCATTATTCGCCACGGCGCAAAGTTGCTGTACGCATATTGCGAATCCACCGTGCCGCGCATCCAAGTAATCACACGCAAGGCCTACGGCGGCGCATACGTAGTA
>CAXNIQ010000097.1:0-5435 GCA_964202465.1 Ilumatobacteraceae bacterium | reverse complement strand
TTCGGCAACGCAATCCTGCTGCCCGCCAAGAAGCGATGGAGTTATTGCGCGAGCTCACTGAACTTGCTGACCAGTTGAGATCAGCGTTTGTCACTGTGGCGGCCCGTGGTTATGACGAAGGACGCACGCAATAGTGCTCATCGAACTCGATCTCGATGGAGTCAGGCTGGAGTTGCCTTCGAATAATCCGATTTTGATGTTGCGTGAATCATCAGGTCGTCGAAGAATGCTGCCTATTTATATCGGTGGACCTGAAGCTTCTTCGATTCATTTTGCGCTTGAAGGAGTGTTGCCCGAACGCCCGCTCACTCATGATTTATTTGTTTCGTTGATCGGCGTGCTGGACGTGGAATTGGAAAGCATTGTGATCACGCAAGTTATTGACAACACCTACTTTGCCGAGCTTCACCTCAAGGGGAGTAGTGGTCAACGAATTGTCTCGTGCCGCCCGTCTGATGCTGTTGCAATTGCGCTTCGAGCGGGAGCCCCTTTGTATGCCACAGAGGAGTTGATGGACTTAGTAGGCAGGCAGGCTCCAGATGCTGATGCAGACTCCGAAGAAGAAATTCTTGATGAATTTCGCGATTTCATTGAAAGCATCAAACCAGAGGACTTTCAGGGCTAGGCAAAGCCAAAATACGCACCTAACCTTGACATATGGCTCAGGGATTCAGTGGCAAAAAGGCAGCAGAGATTGTTGGAATCACCTATCGCCAAATTGACTACTGGGCCCGAACAGATCTTATTCGCCCTTCAAGCTGTGATGCATCGGGGAGCGGAACTCGTCGCGTGTACACATACAGAGACTTGCTTGAACTTCGTGTAATCAAGACGTTGTTGGATGCCGGTATCAAGCTTGAGTCAGTGCGCGATGTTTTTAAATATCTGCGGAATCATGTTGAATCCGAAATTGCTGCTGCACACATTGTCATCAGCGGACAGTCTGTGGTGCTGTGCCAGGGAGACCAGCTAGTTGACGTATTGCGAAATGGTCAAGGAGTGCTCAACGTTCTTCCTCTTGCGGGCGTCAAAAATCAAGTTGATTCACAAATTGTTGCTCTCGCTCGCACAGAGGCGATGATCAAGCCTGTTTTAGTCGCTCTAGCGCTCTAGGCGTCTTTTTGTTTGGTGGGTTGTTGTGGCATTGATCCCAATAGTCTTCTGATCGGTTCTTCGACATCGTCGAGAAGTTTGTCAATACGCAGAGCCACACGGTTGAAGTTTTCTAATGACTGTTGAATCGTTTGGAGAGTTGACGCAGTTGACTCGACTGAGCGCTTTGCTTGGTCGACTACGCCTTTGATGCTGTCGCTAGCAACACTTTCGGCGTCATCTTTGATATCGGTAACTGCTGAGTTGAGCTTGGAGAGTAGTGAGAGGAGGTCTTCGACTGATGGAAGAGAAAATGGCTTCGAACTATTGCTTTCCGTCATGACGAAACTCTAGTGGTGTGCCCTAGAGATTTCCATAGACACCTGCATCTCCAGACTGACCGCTTGCGAGTGCGTTCAAAATAGATGCATCCAGGTCATTGACCATTTCTTTGATGTTGGATTCGTGGATTGCGTTCACTGTGCAATGTAGAGACTGTGGAGGTTGTTGTCGATCGATGTACCATCCGCGTTTCCACATCTCGTTCGCAACCGCAAATATGTTGAGCCGAGATGGATCATGAGCAGCGAACGATAAGAGCAGCGCGTCGGGGAAGGCCAGCAAGGAGAGTTCTGAATGATTGTCGATGTGATTGGCAAGTATTTCGGTGGCGTAACGAGCACTCTGAGTTAAGCGCAAATATCCGTCGTCGCCAAGAAAATGCATGACAGCCCACGCCGCAGCAATAGGTCCACCAGATTTTGTTCCGAGCATTCCACTTGAGGCATAGGTACCGCCGAGCCATGCATCTGTGACGAAACCCTGGTACGAGCGCAAGCGTTTGTTTGCATACATGATCACTGACGCACCCTTTGATGTGTAGCCAAACTTGTGGAGATCGACCGAAATAGATGTGACTCCGTCTACCTGCAAATTCCATGGAGGAATTTGATGACCAAGTTTTGCCAAGTAGGCGAGTGATACGCCTCCCATGCACGCATCAACGTGACAGTTGATTCTTCTACTTTTTGCAAGCGATGCAATACCTGAAATGTCATCGATGACTCCCTGTGGATACTGCGGGGCAGAACCGACGAGCAAAATGGTGTTGGCATCAATTGCGCCGGACATGGCCGAAACATCTGCCCGCCAATTGGGTTGCACTGCAACACGACGAACTTCAACGTCAAAGTACGCGCAAGCCTTATCGAAGGCTGCATGCGCTGATGTTGCCAAGACAATGTTTGGGTGGAGGATTGAGGATTCTGCTCGGTATTGGTCTCGAGCAGCTTTCACGGCCATCAAAATGCTTTCGGTGCCACCGCTCGTGAAATAGCCAGCAGATTCATTGGTCGAGCCAAGCCATTTTCCAGCCATATCCAACACCTCGGCTTGCATGGTGCGAAGGCTTGGAAAGGCATGGGTATTGAGCGCATTGGAGCCTGCAAAGCGCTTGTAGGCCTCGTCAGCAACTGCGAGAACCTCGGGACCAGCGTTGTAGGCAAGTGAGAATGCCTTGCCATTACGCCACTGCACGTCGTCACTTGCGCTTGCATCGAGTGCTTGGATGACCTGCTCGAAACTCATTCCTTGTGCGGGCAACTGGTGTGGATGTGGTTGGTGTGAAGAGGATTTTTGAGCCATAGAGAGTGTCCTTTTTAACTTTACATAACTATGATTATGGGCGTACATATCATGCGGTTAAGCCTGCCCGGGATCCTGGACTAATGGTTTGGCAGCCTCAAGAAGCCACGCCAATGCAGCCTTGTAATCCCGTGTTGTTGGGTCGATTGACGGATCTAAGTCTTGTTCGACATCTTGCACTGCGCATTTCAAAACAAAAATATGATCTCGCAACGTGTCGCGTTCGGTGCGTGTGATCACGAGCTCGTCCTCGCTCAATGCCAACTCCGTGGCGCGTTGTCGTGCAACCCAATCCCATTGCCGACATGCTTGCGAGCAAAACTCACGAGGCCTGCCAGCGCCCGATGTTGGGGCTAATGGATTTCTACACCAACGGCACTTGACGTAGTCCGTTGAAATGACGTGTGTCTGCGTGTTGTGCAACGCTCCACTGCCTTGATGCCTCGATTTCGTCATGACGAAAAGGTAGGTCAAATGTCGGACAATAGCGAGGATTCAAGCCCATACTAAAGAGATGAGTTCTCTTGTTATGCCAGCCCACATTGAGCCTCCAACACGATTGCTGTCGAGTGACAATGCCTCAGGGGCTCATCCCCTCGTGCTGCAGGCACTTGCTGATGCCAACAAGGGCCATGCACTCGCCTATGGCAATGACCACTACACGCACGATGCCGAGAAAGCTTTTTCAGATCTTTTTGGTGCAGATGTGATCACGCGTTTTGCGTTTGGTGGAACAGGCGCAAATGTGATGGCACTCGCAAACATGTTGCAGCCAGCAGAGGCTGTTGTGTGTTCGTCGTGGTCGCACATCGCGGTCGATGAAGCCGGTGCTCCCGAGCGGTTCCTTGGCGCAAAATTGATCGATCTTTCATCTGCAGATGCAAAGCTTCGACCAAGCGATTTGCACTCGCTCGAGTATCTCTTTGGCAGCGAGCACCATGTGCAACCGCGCGTTGTATCGATCACGCAGGCAACCGAACTCGGCACGCTCTACACCGCTCAGGAAGTCAAAGACTTGTGTGCTGCTGCTCACGAAATGAACATGCTTGTCCATATGGATGGGGCACGTATCTGCAACGCAGTTGCTGCATTGGGTGGATCGCGCGAAGCACTGCGCTCATTCACCATTGATGCAGGCGTTGATGTGCTTTCATTTGGCGGCACGAAGACCGGTCTCGTTTTTGGCGAGGCCGTGATATTTTTAAATACCGATCTCGCCTCAAGGTCTCTCTACATTCGTAAGCAAACGACCCAGTTGTATTCCAAAATGCGGTACATCTCTGCGCAATATCTTGCTTTCTTGCAAGACGACTTGTTCATTAAACTTGGGTGTGCAAGCAATGCTGCTGCTCAATCTCTTTTCGAGCAGGTTCGAAGCATTGGGTCACTCAATCTGACAGTCGCTCCGGCGGTCAACAGCATCTACCCCGTTCTTCAACCCACTGTTCACAAGGCACTACAAGATTGGTCGTTCTATTGGGACTGGGACGCCAAGACCCACCAGGTTCGATGGATGACGGCGTGGGATGTTGAGGAATCTGACATTTCGCGCTTTGTGCAAGGAGTAAAGGCCTTATTGCCTTAATGAGATGTAATTGACCGACTGGTTAGTTCTGCGCTAGGGTCTTGTTCAGCGGGGGCTGAGTGGCTGCACTTGATTTTGGACAACGCATTGCAAGTGACGATGACTGGATGAATGACGCCGCATGTCTCGGTTTGACCAACATCTTCTTCCCCGCAGTTGCAGAACGACCGCAAACTCGTGAACGACGCGAAGAGATGGCACGATCGGTTTGCGCTGAGTGCTCAGCACTGGAGACGTGTCGAACATTTGCGCGCGACAACCATGAGTATGGTTTCTGGGGTGGAGAATCTGAAGAAGAACGTCATGCTGCCGGCTTTCGGCTCATCGCCCCTATCGGTGTGCGATCACTCTCTCGTCAATAGTTTCCTTGCGGCGGCATTTACGCGATGATCAATGCCGAGCAAGTAGTTCGAACCGCTTGGGCCGACTATGGAGACCCAAGAACAATCAATGAGATTGTCGAAGTGAGTGCTCATGTTTCCACCAATCATGTGTTTCGTCTGCATTTCAACGACGGATCACATGTCGTTGGCAAAGTTTCTTCATACGGTTCGTATTTTCTGTTTGCCGAAGATCATGACCGACTGTTCAAGTTGGTGCACTCGCTAAGTCGTACACGCTGGTCAGGTTTTCTCGCACAAGTTCTTCCCCGAGATGGTCGGGCCTATACCTGGTACGACGGATCGTGTTGGGCTGCTTTTTACAACGATGTCGAGCGGGGAAACCAGCTGCCGCGAATTATTTCCGAGCAAGACATCGTTTTTCTTGCTCACGAAATTGCCCATTTCCACAAGGCGTGCGCTGATGCTTCAGCGCATCTTCCACCGACTTCCAATTCGGTAAAGGGTGATGCCATTCACCTGCTCGAACAACTCTCGAGCGAATTTGCTCCACGCAACTTTGACCTTCGAGATACTGACATTGAGTATTTGCGCACCTGTACTCACGACTTCTTGGCACACCTCGAACAGATTCACTTTGACGAGTGGAAAAAAATTCCAATACTTGTCGATTGGAATCTTGGCAATTTTTCAGTCGCTCTCGACGATCATCAACACCAAAGACTTTTCACCAGATGGGATTACGACTGGTTCAGAATCGACACACGCATGCT
>CAXNIQ010000096.1:0-5516 GCA_964202465.1 Ilumatobacteraceae bacterium | reverse complement strand
ACTCACATGGCTCGGGAGTGCGAGTGCACACTGGTTCGACACCACGATGATTGTCAAACGTTGGTGTATCAAAACCAGGAAGTTGTGAACCAACAAGTGGAATAGAAACTTCTGTCGCGCTGAGTATTTGTACTGCTGCTCCAGCTTCTGGGCCGCCATCTACGAGCAATGTATAAATACCTGGCTTGTCGATGTTGACACGAAATGGCCAATAAGGAATAGTGAGGCCTGTGTCATGACGGTCGGCCAACAATGACTCGGCAACAACTTCTTGTGTATCTGCATTGATGAGTTGTGCCGAGAGTGTGTTTGGCAACTCAACTCCGCTGTCTGTAGTCAGCAACCCTGCTTGGTTGGCAAGTGAGATAGGAAGGCGAACGCTTCCAGGCACGAGCACTTGTGGAAAACGTTGCACTAACTGAAGGTCGCCGAGTGCCGCAACCGACTCGGAGGTTGTTGCTGTTGACTCTGTTGACGCGCCCGAACAACCGGCAAGCAATGAGCCGATGCCAACTGTGCTCGTTGTGCCGATGACACCGATGGAACCTGTAATAAACGTGCGCCGTGAAATCATGGCTTCATCGTACGAGTTTTCTGCACGATGTCTCGAGCGTCTACGATTGGGACATGGCCACAAACAAGAAAAAGACCGCAACAAAAAAGACAGCAAAAAAGCCGGTTAAAAAGGCTGCCAAAAAGCCAGTAGCAAAATCTGGCGCGCCACTTGGCCCCTATACGCCAGTGGTTCGCGCGGGCGACTGGGTGATTGTTTCTGGTCAGCTTGGTGTGGTCGATGGCAAGATCGTCAAAGGCGGAGTTGCCGCGCAAACAGCGCAAGCAATTGTCAACCTCAAGTCGCAACTTGCGAGCGCCGGAGTGACAATCAATGACGTCAAAAAGACGCTCTGCTTTCTCACCGACATGGACACATTCGGCACTTTCAACACCGCGTATGTAGAAGGATTTGTAACAAGCCGTCCTGCTCGCAGCACTATCGGTGTGGCGTCATTGCCATTGGGCGGTGCGGTAGAGATTGAAGCCTGGGCTTTCAAGCCACTACGGTAAATGACATGCCTGGCGTAGTCATCATCATTCTTGCGTTGCTCTCGTTTCCTATTGTCGTGGGTCTATCTACTGCAGGAATCGCAGCATTGCTCGGGTTTTTTCTGCAGCGTGACGGAGACATTCGCAACGCCGGCAGCGAACTAGTTGAGTTAAACAACTGAACTCAACAGCCGATCTCGTTGTTCGCAACGCAACTCTCGTTGCAACCGTAGACAACGCTCGAAGAGAAATATCTGGTGGTTGGGTTGCAATCACCAACGGATTAATTTCCGGTATTGGAAGTGCTGGCACCGAGCCACAAGCAACTCGCGTCATTGATGCAACTGACTGCCTTGTTACACCTGGGCTCGTCAACACGCATCATCACATGTATCAAAACCTCACGCGGGCATTTCCGCCGATGACCAATGCAGCACTGTTTGGGTGGTTGCAAACGTTGTATCCGCTGTGGAGCACGCTCGATGAGGAAGCCGCCCATGTTTCGGCATGGGTGGGGCTTGCAGAGTTGGCATTGTCGGGCTGCACTACATCGACCGATCATTTGTATGTGCATCCCGCAGGCGGTGGCGACTTGTTGTCGGCTGAAATCTTGGCGGCACAAGATTTGGGGATGCGCTTTCATCCAACTCGAGGTTCGATGTCGTTGTCTCAAAAAGACGGTGGACTACCACCAGACAATGTGGTGCAAGATCATGATGTGATCTTGGCCGAGTCGCAACGCTCGGTTGAACAACACCACGATGCATCACATGGCGCAATGGTGCGTATTGCGCTTGCACCATGCTCTCCGTTTAGCGTCACCAAACAGCTGATGACAGAGTCTGCTCGGCTTGCCGAAAAACTCGATGTCCGCTTGCACACACATTTTGCCGAAAACTCTGAAGACGATGCGTTTTCGCTCGCCACATTTGGTTGTCGACCAACCCAGTATTTGGAAGACGTGGGCTGGTGCACCGACCGTGCATGGGTTGCACATTGCGTGATGCCAAATCATGATGAGATTCAACAGCTGGGCAATGCAAAGATCGGTGTAGCGCACTGCCCAAGCAGCAACATGATTTTGTCTTCTGGTATTGCGCCGATTGTCGACTTGCGAGCAGCCGGTGTGCACGTAGGTCTCGGGGTAGACGGCTCGTCTTCTGCCGACTCTGCGTCGATGTGGCTCGAGGCACGCCAGGCAATGTTGTTGGCCAAGTTGCGCAATGGCGCGGCAGCGAGCACGGCACGCATGTCGCTCGAGATCGCAACGCGAGGTGGTGCGGGTTGCCTTGGTCGTATCGGTGAAATTGGCGAAATCAGTGTGGGTGCGGTTGGCGATCTTGCAATTTGGTCACTTACCGGTGTTGCATTTGCTGGAGCAGTTGCCGACCCAATCGAAGCATGGTTGCGTTGTGGGCCTACTGGTGCCAAACACACCATCGTGCACGGAAAGCTGGTGGTGGACAACGGTCAATTGGTGAGCAACAAAGTCGACTCAATGCTTGTAACACATCGAACTGTTGCCAAGCGCATGCAACGAATTATCGACTAAGAAAGTCTTAAGTACCATGCTGCAACATTTCGCCGTCACGTTTAGTGCAATCTTTCTTGCCGAACTTCCCGACAAAACAATGATTGCAACGTTGTTGTTGTCTACACATTTTCATCGCCGATTGCCAGTGTGGGGTGGTGTCACACTCGGCTACGCAGTGCACGTACTACTTGCAGTGATCTTTGGAACTGCCTTAAGTCAACTTCCAACAACTCCAATTCATATTTTGGTTGGAATGTTGTTCTTGACCGGTGGTTTCATGACGTGGCGTGCAGGTTCATCTACCGAGCACGAAGAAACTGCCAAGTGGTCGGCATCGATGTCGAACGTGCGCGTGGCGTGGACAGCGGCTTCGGTGATCTTGGTTGCAGAGTTTGGAGACCTCACGCAATTGGCCACAGCAGGGTTTGCAGCGCGATTTGATGATCCAATTGCCGTTGGTGTCGGTTCAATTGCGGCACTCTCGAGCGTGTCTGGACTTGCCGTTTTGGCGGGCGGGTGGTTGCAAAAGAAGGTGCCGCTACACAAGATTCAACGAGTTGCTGCAGTGCTCTTTGCAACAATAGGAATCGCGACGCTGGCAAGCGTGGTGATTTAAGCAGACCACTTAGATTGTCCGAAGCGATACCCAACGCTGCGCACAGTCTGAATCAAGTTGGCGTGTTCTTCGCCGAGTTTTGCGCGCAAGCGTCGAATGTGAACATCGACCGTGCGGGCTCCACCAAAGTATTCGTATCCCCACACTCGCGACAACAATGTTTCGCGTGAAAAAACCTTGCCTGGGTTTTGTGCCAAAAATTTGAGCAACTCGTATTCCATATAGGTCAAGTCGAGAGGCTGACCACCAAATGAAGCCTGGTATGTCTCAAGGTTGAGAATCAGACCGCTGTATTCGACTAGCGATTCACGACTACCACGAATTTCGGTAAAGAACATGTGGCGCAAGCGCGACTCGAGTTCGCGTGGATGAAACGGTGAGAGACAGAAGTCGTCAAACAAATCATCTCGCATCTCGAGATCGGCAAGTTGTGCTCCACTCACGAGCACAAGTACATGACCGACAGGATTGTCATTTTTGCGCAGCGAGCGACAAATAGCCCAACCACCCTCTGGGTCTTCGTCGCACATCACTACTGCGCCAGCCCAACCTTCAACGGGTTCGCTCTTTGCTGCGTCGTCGGCCGATGAAACAGCCTTCCAGCGGTATCCGGCCAAGTCGAGTGTGCGCGCCAGGTCGATGGACGGCGGGTTTGGAAACACGGCGATCAACTGACCGACAACGTTTTCGTTTGCAGAAGTGCGCGTGTTCACAGCGAGCGCAGGTAGCGACCAAGTTCGTATTGGCTGATATGAGTCTTATATGTGCGCCACTCTGCGCGCTTGTTGCGCAAGAACCACTCAAAAATATGATCGCCAAGTGCTTCGGCAACAAGACTCGAGTTTTCCATGACGTGTAACGCTTCGTTCAATGATTGTGGCAATTGATGGATGCTCATCTTCTCGAGTACATCGTTATCCATCTCAAACAAGTTGGCGTCGGCCTCAACTGGCAATTCGTAGCCCTCTTGAATACCGCGCAATCCTGCAGCCAATATCACAGAGAATGCGAGGTATGGGTTGCACGCTGGGTCTGGTGATCGGTATTCGATGCGCGTTGCAGAGTCGCTATTGCGCTTGGCGATTGGCACACGGATCAGACCACTGCGGTTGTTGCGCGCCCACGAGATGTGCACTGGTGCTTCAAAACCAGGAACGAGTCGCTTGTATGAGTTGACCGTTTGGTTAGTGACAGCAGTGATCTCGGCGGCATGGCGTAACAAGCCGGCCATGAAGCATTTTGCAGTGTCGGACAAGTTGTATGCGTCGTTTGCATCGTAAAACGCATTTTGTTCGCCGTTGAATAACGAAAGATGAAGGTGCATGCCAGAACCCTGAATGGATTCGAGTGGCTTTGGCATAAACGTGGCGTGCACATTGTGCAGTGCCGCAATTTCTTTGACAACAAAACGGAATGTCATCACGCTGTCGGCCATAGTGAGGGCGTCGGTATGACGCAAATCTATTTCGTGTTGACTCGGTGCATCTTCGTGGAAGCTGTATTCGACAGGAATACTCATTGTCTCGAGTGTGCGAATAGTTTCTTTACGTAGTGAACTTGGAATATCTGTTGAGGTGAGATCGAAAAAACCACCTTCGTCGAGCAAGACGGGCGTGTTGGTGCTGTCTGGTGGTGCGAGATAAAAATATTCGATGTCGGGAGCAACATAAAATGAGTAGCCCTTGTCGCGGGCAAGACCAAGATTGCGCTTGAGTACTTGACGCGGGTCGCCATCAAATGGTGTGCCATCCAATTTGGCAATGTCACAAAACACTCGCGCCTCTGCGCCTTTTGCATCGGCCCACGGCAACACTTCAAACGTGTTGGCATCGGGAAGAGCAAGCACATCGCTTTCTTGCACGCGGCTGTAACCGTCGATTGAAGATCCGTCAAACGACATTCCGTCGTTGAGTGCATTTTCCATTTCGGCAGGGCTGATCGCAAACGACTTGAGGTTGCCGAGCACATCGGTAAACCACAGTCGCACCAAGCGGATACCGCGCTCTTCTACCGTGCGAAGGACATAATCCTTTTGCTGATCGTGCATGGAAGTCACCTCAACAGTCTGCCGTGAGAAGTAATCAACAGCACCGAGGACCGGATCCTCGGTGCTGTTGAAACCTATATAGCTATTTCTTTTTTGCGCCTTTTGATTTCTTGGCCGACTTCGCAGTTGAATTCTTCGGTGCAGGCTTTGCTGATTTGGTTTTCGCCTGCTTGGCTACTGGAGCCTTGGCGGCGCCGCATACAGTTTCGAGAATCAGGCGCGTCACCACGTATGGGTCGACGTTGGCGTTTGGACGACGATCTTCTGCGTAGCCC
>CAXNIQ010000095.1:0-5522 GCA_964202465.1 Ilumatobacteraceae bacterium | reverse complement strand
AAGGGAGACAAGTCACGAACCAACGCAACGTGTAGCAAGTTCGAGACCAAGGTTTCGCTCTTCAGCAGTCTTCCGGTGAGCAAGGTAGACAGCATCAACTCCGCCCGCTTCTATCTCGTACGCGCGGGGAGACATCCCGGCGGCACCGCAAGCCGGGGGACTGCTGAAGAGCGAAGCTCAGGTTTTGAAATGTTGCGCAAACACATTGCGATCGTGAACAACTCTTTATGTCGAGTGTTAATAGCAGAGCAAATAGCAGAGCAAATAGTGGAGCAAATAGCCAAGCTTCGCCGAATGAATCGAATTCGTTTGGTCACCAGCCAGTGATGGCTGCAGAGATCATGGAAGTGTTTGCCACAGTGCCGCACGGTGTTGTTGTTGATGCAACGCTGGGTGGAGCGGGTCACACAGTCAAGCTGCTCAATGCATACCCATGGATGCGTGTTCTCGGCATCGATCAAGATCCTGTTGCAGTTGTGCACGGTCGCAAACTTGCCAGCGAAAATCCGGAAGTTGGCGAACGCTTACTGGTTGAGCAGGGACGCTTTGATGAGATTGCAGCAATGCTCGAGCGCAACAACATTTCTCAAATCTCTGGCGCGTTATTTGATCTCGGTGTTTCTTCACCCCAACTCGACATGGCCGATCGAGGTTTTTCGTATCGCAATGCCGGACCACTCGATATGCGCATGGATACAACTCAAGAGTTCTGCGCATCAGACGTAGTCAATTCATATGGCCTCGATGAGCTCACGCACGTGTTGCGAAATCATGCCGATGAACGCTTTGCTTTTCGCATCAGTAAGGCCATCATCGCGTCACGGCCGATCACTGACACCGTTCAATTGGCCGAAATTATTGCTGGAGCGATACCTGCTCCTGCACGTCGTACCGGCGGGCATCCAGCCAAGCGGAGCTTTCAAGCAATCCGTATTGAAGTGAATAAGGAACTCGATATTCTGCCTCGCGCGTTGAATGAAGCAATTCGTGCTACGAGCCCAGGCGGTCGCATTGCGGTTCTTTCGTATCACTCTGGCGAAGACCGCATCGTCAAGCAGGCATTTCGCGATGCAGAGGCAAACCCGATGGTGCAAATAGTTGCATCGCCGTATCACCATCATGCGTCGCCGCTGCACAAGCTTGTTCGCAAGGTTCGCGTGAGCGAGCGACCAAGCGCCCAAGAGATTGAACAAAATCCGCGAGCAGCATCCGCGCGATTGCGCGTTATAGAAAAAGTGAGTAGTTGAGATGGCGCTAGCGATTGCAGTCGAGCCGAGGTCACCATCTCGTGCGCGTCGGGTTCAGTCGACACCCCCTGAGCGCCATCTCGCTCTCGTTCCGCAGACGACTCGCCGCACACTGCGATATTTTGCGGCTGGGGCAGTAGGGCTTTTTTTGCTGATGGGAATCGCCATTGGATTTCAGGCTGTAATTGCCGAACAGCAGTTGAAATTGGATCATGTTTCGGGCGAATTGCGCCTAGCGAAACTGTACGAAGACCAATTGCGTCAGCAACGAGCAGAACTCTTGGCTCCAGAATATTTGCGAGTACAGGCTGGCCTGCAGGGTATGTCACAAGGGCTCGGATCACGGTTCGTGGAGATTCCACAAGATGTTGTTGCTCAAGTAGTGATTGCGATCAGCTCAATGGATCCGCAATTGGCGAATCCGTCTCCAATGTCGAAATTTAACCCACTTGCTCCACTCGCAACTCTGCAGCAAACGCGAGTGACGCCATGAGTGTCGTAACGGGAGGACGCCCTAGGCGATTGCCGGCTGCTCGAGTGCAGCCACGACACCAGACCCGACAACACTCGCGACAACAAACACGACGCCGGCCAAACGCTGCTGATGTGGTGCGCGATCGTGCGCGATCTTCGGTGACGTCGTTCTACACCAATTTGCAAGGTGGCAAAATTCGCTTTCGTCTCGTAGCAATGTATGTGCTGATTTCATTGCTGTTGCTCACGATGCTTGTTCGGGTTTCATACCTACAAACAGTTGGAGCTGGTGGCTACCGCGATGCAAGTGTGAATCAGCGAACTCGAATTGCCACTGTCCACGCAGAGCGTGGTTCAATACTTGATCGCAATGGACTAGAGCTTGCATTGCCGGTTCCAACACGCACGGTATTTGCTGATCCAAGAATAATTGTTGATCCAGTTGCAACAGCCCATGCGATCGCCGGCGTACTTGGTATGTCGCCAGAAGACGAGCTAGTGCTTGCAAGCAAGTTGCAAAACACTGGTTCGAGTTTTGTCTACATTGCCCGCCAAGCGACTACTGAGGTTTCTGATGCGCTCGCCGCACTTAATTTGCCAGGGATCTCCGCATACGGAGAAGAAAGTCGTTCGCTGACATCTGACGGGTTGCGTGCACTAGTTGGGCGCACAGACATTGACGGCATTGGAATTTCGGGAATTGAGGAGCAGTTCAACGAATTGCTTGCCGGCGCCGATGGACGAGTTGTGCGCGAAGTAAATAGCAAGGGTCAATCGATACCCACTGGTGATGACGCCAGTCAAGCCGCTGTGCCAGGTCAAGACTTAGTGACGACGATTGATCGAAATATTCAGTTTCAGGTGGATGCAATTGTTACCCAACAGATCACTCGACTCAACGCTCGCGGCGGTGCGGCGATCGTGATGGACTCAACGACTGGCGAAATTTATGCGATGTCGACAATTCGCAAAAATACAGATGGCACTTACACGGCAGACTCGGGCAACTTTGCAGCAGTGGATGCCTACGAACCAGGATCGGTAGCAAAAGTATTTAGCATTTCGGCCGCACTCAATGAAGGAACAGTGCAGACAAACTCGGTTTTTCAGGTGCCAGGTAAGCAAGTCTTCAACGAAGGAACCAAGTGGGTGCATTCGATCACTGATGCTTATCCGCACGGGCTCGAAGAGATGACGGTGCGCAAGATCATCGTTGACTCGTCAAACCTTGGAACAGTACAAATTGCGCAGACAATGCCGGCCGAGACGTTGCACAAGTATCTCAAAGAGTATGGATTCGGTGCCAAGACCGATGTCGATTATCCGGGTGAGAGCAAGGGGCTACTCAAGTCGTTTAACGAATTGCGCGGCACAGAAAAAATTACGACTGCCTACGGCTATGGCTATTCAGCGAGTGCGTTGCAGCTAATTGCTGGAGTCAATGTGGTCGCAAATAATGGTGTGTATGTTGCACCACGACTTATTAATTCGGTGATTGACTTGGCAGGCATCAATCAGCCAAGCGCACCATCGGCTTCTCATACAGTGATTACACCAGAAGTGGCAGCAACAATGCGCTCATTGATGAGTGATGTCGTGTGCTTTGGAACTGCGTCGCTTGCAAAGGTGCCTGGTATGACTGTTGCTGGAAAGACGGGTACTGGCTACAAACGCCAAGACAACGGCACCTATGTTAAAGATGATGGCTCGCGCGCATATTTCGCTTCGTTCGTTGGATTCTTGCCTGCGCAAAACCCACGCTTCACTGTGTTGGTATCGATCGACGAACCAGATCCGGCATCACGCGACCGTTTCGGCGGCACTGCAGCTGCACCAGTATTTGCAAATATCGCACAGGTGCTGATCAACGAACTCGATATTCGACCAGCAGCAACAGACATGGGTTGTCCGAAACAACGTCCTGCCGAGCTAGGTCCGGCTCACTAAGTATGGAGGCGACGACGAACATGGTCGCGTCTCAAACGCTCGGTGCGCTGATCAGTTCTGTTTACGGTCATCAATTGCCAGGTGTGCAGCACTCGGCATTTGGCGACTTGAGTGCGATGATTCGCGATGTCACCAACGACTCCAAGAAGGTGTCGCACGGATCATTATTTTGTTGTTTGATTGGCAGTCAAACCGATGGTCATGATTTTGCCCAGGAAGCAGTCGATGCTGGGGCAGTTGCTCTTCTCGTGCAGCGCAAATTACCTCTGAACGTTGCGCAAGTAGTGGTAGGTGATGCTCGTCGTGCGATGGGCGAGTTTGCTGCTGCGCTCTATGAAAACCCGAGTAGAAATTTGCGTGTTGTTGGCATTACTGGCACGAATGGCAAAACATCGACGGCGCATCTTTTGGGTGCAATCTTTCGTCAGCAGGGTGCTAGAACACGTGTCTTGGGCACCTTGTCTGGCGCGCGAACGACACCAGAGTCTTGCGATCTACAAAAAGAGTTGTGGCAGGCGCAAATAGACGGCGCCCAGGTGGTGGTGATGGAAGTGACATCGCATGCGATGTCGTTGCATCGCGTTGTCGGTACAGAGTTTGACGCTGCTGTCTTTCTCAATCTTTCGCCAGAACATTTGGATTTTCACAAAACCCAAGAGCAATATTTTGCAGCGAAAGCAAGTTTGTTTCACTCTGAATTTACAAACCTCGGCATCATCAATCGAGACGACGTATACGGACGTCTGTTGCTCGATGCGACGAATATTGAAACCGAGAGTTTCGGTCTCGACGATGTAAGTGAAATTGAAGTCTCCGTTTCGCATCATGCATATCTTTGGCGTGGCCAGAAAGTGCGTGTCAATCTCGGTGGCAAATTTAATGTCCTCAATTCGCTTGCTGCTGCCACTGCTGCAGCCAGTCTCGGTGTCGGTGTCGCAGACATCGTTTCGGGACTGGCTGTTGCTACATCGGTAGCGGGCAGATTTGAATCAGTCACATTTGATGTCCCATTCGATGTCCCGTTCGATGTAATTGTGGACTATGCGCACACACCGGATGCGCTCAATCGCGTTCTCGATGCAACACGCGAAGTCATTGCACAAGGATCTCGAATAATTTTGGTGTTTGGCTGTGGCGGCGATCGAGACAAAATGAAACGACCTATGATGGGAATGGTCGCTGCACAAGGATCCGATTGCGTGATCGTGACGTCTGATAATCCGCGATCGGAAGATCCACTCGATATTGCACAGCAAATCATTGCTGGCATTGGTGATCTTGAGCGCAAGGCCGTGATGAGTGTCGAGTTGGATCGTCGCACTGCAATAGAATTGGCATTGATGACAGCCAGAAGAGGTGATGTTGTGATCATCGCTGGAAAAGGTCATGAAACAACCCAAACAATCGGTGATCGCATAGTGCCGTTTAATGATGTTCTCGTAGTTCAAGAACTGATAGGTGATCTCTCGTGATTCCAATATTTATTGCAGGGTCAATCGGCATGATTATGTCGTTGATCGGAACCCGCGTGCTGATGGTTGTTTTCGCCAGACTTGGCAAGGGCCAGCCGATCTTGGGAGCAGAAGATCATGGTCCTGTGCATCAAATGGGCAAGCAGGGCACGCCAACAATGGGCGGAATTGCGATCCTGTTTTCTGGGGCAATTGGCTGGACCATTGCGCATCTCCGATCCGGACTTCCATTTTCGGATCAGGCAGCAATTATTTGGTTGACCGTACTTGTGCTTGGTGCAATTGGGTTTCTTGACGACTATTTGAAAGTGCGCAGGCAGCACAACCGCGGAATTTTTTGGAAGAAAAAGTGATCCACCCCTTTTTCTTCCAAAAAATTCCG
>CAXNIQ010000094.1:0-5577 GCA_964202465.1 Ilumatobacteraceae bacterium | reverse complement strand
GAAGCGGATTCAAAATCGCGATGCGCGACCTCGAGATTCGTGGTGCCGGAAACTTGCTGGGAGAAGCACAAAGTGGACACATCGCAGCAGTTGGCTATGACCTCTACTGCCAACTCGTCACCGAAGCAGTTTCCGAAATGAAGGGCGAAGAAGTGCCGCCTGTTGTTCCTGAGCTTAAGCTCGACGTGCCAACCAACGCATTCTTACCAACCGATTACGTCACCAAAGAAGAGTCGCGCTTGGACGCTTACCGCCGACTCGCTGCTGTGACCAGTGTTGAGGACGTTGAAGACATTCGCAATGAGTGGCTCGATCGCTACGGTGCATTGCCAGAGCCTGCACTCGCGCTGATCACTGTTGGTTTGTTGCGAGCCGAATGCCATCGCCTTGGTTTGCGCGAATTGGTGGTTGCAGATGGCCGTGCGCGCATGTTGCCCATCACACTGAAGGCGAGTGAAGTCATGCGCCTCCAACGAATTGCCAAGAGCCCCGACTGGAACGAGAAGATCAAGCAACTCGTGATCACATTGCCGCGAGCATCAAATCCAAAAATCGATGATGGCGCAACAGTGACGTATCTCGTTGGCTTCCTGCAAGAACTTGTAGAGCCAGCCAACTAGGATTAACCAGATGTCAACCCCCACATTTGTTTCTCACTCACGTCGTTTTCATCGGCAGTCGAGTGCTTTCGTAACAGCTCTGCTTTCGTGTGTCGTTCTCGGCCTTGTCGGTTGTGGCTCGTCCACTGTTGCCAACAACGCAATTTCGCTCAACGGAGATTCTGTATCTGTCGAATCTTTCGAGAAGACGATCACCCAGTTGGCCGATGCCAAACAAATTACTCTTGAAAACGGTGTTGCAACCGGAGATGTTGCCCGCTCGGTGCTCGGCGCAATGCTGCGTGGTGTTGCCACAAGTCAAATAGTCAAGCAATACAACGAGTCGGTATCCACCGAAGACAGCGACGCAGTGCTTGCCCAAATGCAACAAGACCCAAACTTTGATGCACTTGGGCCAGACTTAAAAGACCTCATCTTGTCGATGAATGCAAGTGACTTGGCACTTGCTCGCATCAAAGCCCCTGCGGAAAAAGATGTCGCAGCAATGTATGAGCAATCACCTGCGTCGCTTGGCGCACTTTGCGTGCAACACATTCTTGTTAAAGAATCTGCCACAGCCGACAAAGTGATCAAACTTCTCAATGACGGCGGAGATTTCAAAAAATTGGCCGGCGAATATTCGATCGAGCCAAACGCCGACAAATCGGGCGGCGTGTTGGGCAGTGCCGATGGTGACTGCTTGTTGCTGAGTGATTACCAAGCGCAGTTTGATGCCGGGTTTACGGCGGGAGCACTCGTTGCAAAACCAGGAGTGCCATCAGGCCCAGTCAAGAGCAGCTTCGGATATCACGTAATTTTGGTACGGCCATATGCCGACATCACGCTTTCGCTCAATGCGCTTTTGGCAAAAACACCGGGACAAATGCTTGTTGTCGGGTTGCTTGCCACGAGCACTGTCACCGTTGGTTCGCAGTACGGCCACTTCGATGCGGCCACCAACAAAATCGTCGCCAACTAACTCGAGCAAGCATCAATCGTCATGACCGCTCGCGTTGTGATTGTGGGTCTTGGCCCCGGCCCAAGCAACACCGTTACACAAGCGACTCTTGACGAAATCGCGCGTATCGACGTGCAGTTTGTGCGCACAAAACGACACCCAACTTCAAGTTTGATGCCTCGAGCAACAAGTTTCGACTCGCTGTACGACACACTTCCAACTTTTGATGATGTGTACAGCGCGATTACCGAATCGGTTGTATCTGCGGCCATAGAACACGGCGAAGTGCTGTATGCAGTTCCAGGATCGCCGTTGATATTGGAATCGAGTGTTGCCCAATTGCGTGCAGACTCGCGCGTGGAAGTGCACATTTTTGCCGCATTAAGTTTTTTGGATCTCGCGTGGGAAGCCCTTGGTATCGACCCAGTAAATGCCGGTGTGCGCCTGATCGATGGTCATCAATTTGCACTCGAAGCAAGTGGCGAACGGGGGCCACTTCTCGTTGCCCAAGTGCACGCCGACTGGGTGTTGTCTGATGTCAAGTTGTCTCACGAATCAGCACATGGCAACGAACCAGTCGTATTGCTGCATCATCTTGGGCTCCCCGATCAACGAGTCGAGCACACCACATGGCAAGAACTCGATCGCGTGTTACCTGCCGACCACCTCACGACGTTGTACATTCCGCAAATGGCAGAGCCAGTTGCAGGAGAACTCGCGCGTCTACACCAACTTGCGCGCACGCTGCGAGAAAAGTGTCCATGGGACCGCGAGCAAACCCATGACTCGCTGATCAAACACCTCATTGAAGAAACATACGAAGTTGTCGATGCACTGAACGCACTTAGCGAAGACGATCCATCAACCGACGACGCGTTGATCGAAGAGCTCGGAGACTTGCTGTATCAAGTTCAGTTTCATGCAACGATTGCCGAACAACAAGGTCGTTTCAGCATGGCCGATGTGGCCCGCTCGATACACGACAAATTGGTGCGCCGCCATCCGCATGTATTCGGCGACGTTGTTGCAAACAGTGCCGACGATGTGGTGCTGACGTGGGACGAGGTAAAGCGAGCAGAAAAAAAATCAATCGATAGCGCTACTTCTACTTTTACTTCGACATTTGTGGGTGTGTCTAAGTCTGGGCCATCACTGCAATACGCAACCAAGATTCAAAAGCGGGCTGCCGATGTTGGCTTTGACTGGCCAAACGCTGATGGAGCATTTGAAAAAATAATTGAAGAGTCAACCGAAATTCGCCAAGCAGTTGCGTCAGCAAGCGACCCACAAACAGTGCGCATGGAGTTGGGCGACTTGTTGTTTAGCGTCGTCAATCTGTCTCGGCACCTCGGTCACGATGCCGAACAAGCATTGCGAGATGCGAGTGACAAATTTCGCAACCGTTTCGAACAAGTTGAGCAACTGGCATCCACTCGCGGCATCGATCTTGCATCAGCAACACTTGCCCAGCTCGACGCTTTGTGGGATGAAGTCAAAAAACCTAAGATCGTCTCATGAGCAAGATCAGCAAAGTCTTTGGGCGCGAGGTTTTAGATTCTCGCGGAAACCCAACGGTAGAAGTTGACGTCACCCTTGACTCTGGGGCCAATGGCAGAGCAATCGTTCCATCTGGTGCATCGACTGGCCAGCATGAGGCGACCGAACTGCGCGATGGCGGCAGCCGCTATAGGGGCAAGGGTGTGCTCAATGCTGTTGCCAATGTCAATGGCGAAATACGTGCTGCGCTCGTTGGCAAAGATGCATTCGAGCAGTCTTCGCTCGACAAAACACTGTGTGATCTCGACGGAACCCCAAACAAATCTCGCCTCGGAGCAAACGCAATACTTGGCGCAAGCTTGGCTGTGGCACATGCTTCAGCAGCCGACCGCAAGTTGCCATTGTTCCGGTCAATTGGCGGCGATGCTGCGTGTGTGCTTCCCGTACCGATGCTCAATGTGATCAACGGCGGTGTGCACGCCGACAACAATATCGACCTTCAAGAATTCATGATCATGCCAATTGGTGCATCAAGTTTTTCTGAAGGATTGCGTTGGGGCGTCGAGACATACCACACGCTCAAATCTTTGTTGCACGATCGCAAACTGAGCACGGCGGTTGGCGATGAAGGTGGCTTTGCACCAAACCTTGCGAGCAACGAAGATGCGATTGCGATTTTGGTTGACGCAATTGAGGCAGCGGGTTACAAACCCGGCATCGATATCTCAATTGCACTAGACCCTGCGATGAGTGAATTATTTCGGGACGGCAAATACCATTTGCCAGGCGAAGACAAGGTGTTGACGAGCGACCAGCTTGTGACGTGGTGGACAACACTTCTCGACAAATACCCAATCGTCTCTATTGAAGACGGAATGGCCGAAGACGACTGGGCCGGTTGGTCGTTGCTCACCAAAGCATTGGGGTCTCGCGTGCAACTCGTGGGTGACGATCTTTTTGTCACCAATGTAAAACGACTGCAACGCGGCATTGACGAGCACACTGCCAACAGCGTGTTGATCAAAGTCAATCAAATTGGCACACTGACCGAAACCCTTGAAACCATTTCGCTCGCTCGCAACAATCACTACTCAAGCGTGATGAGTCATCGCAGCGGCGAAACAGAAGATGCCACAGTTGCTGACTTGGCAGTTGCTACCAACTGTGGCCAGATCAAAACAGGTGCGCCAGCTCGAAGCGACAGAGTGGCAAAATACAACCAGTTGCTCCGGATCGAACAACTTCTTGGCGATCGCGCGCAGTATCTCGGCAAGCAAGCCGTAAGCCGTTAGCCGTTAACCATTAGCCATCAGCAACCGTTGTACTCCCCCATTTTGGGCGCTCCACAAGCCACAATAGAGGGGTGTCAAGTACTGATCTCCATCTCGTGCGCCATCGTGGAATACGCGCATTTGCAGTACCCCTCACAGTTCTCATTGCATTCGCGCTTGCAACAACGCTCTTTGTCGTTCCAGTACGCACATGGATCAGCCAGCGACAGGTGTTGAGTGCCAGGCAGCAGGAATACGCCGCTTACGAAAACATTGTTGAGAATATGCAAGATCAAGTGAGTTACCTGCAGTCGCCTGCCGGATTGCGCGATGCCATCCGCACTCAGCTCGGCTACCTCTATCCATCCGAGCGCCGTGTGCCAATGATGGACACACCCGCATTGTCAACGACCCTTCCCGAACGCTGGCCCTACACGATTGTTTCGACAATGATGTTTGTCAAGACGCTTCAAGCAGCGCAAGAAAATGCAAAGGGCGAAATTTCGCTCGATCCGCTACTTCCCTAGCGCATTCAATTCAGTAACCTCGTTACGAACCATCCTCCCAAAAAATTAAAGGAGCAGCAATGGCTGGAAGCATTTTAGGCAACCGAGTTCTTCGCAAAGAGGATCCAAAGTTTCTTACAACTGGTGGTGTCTATGTCGACGACTTGCGCGACGAGCCACTATTAGTCGGCGCCGTGCATGCAACATTTGTTCGATCAACTGTTGCCCACGCCAACATCACAAGCATCGATGTTTCTGAAGGCCTCACAATGCCGGGTGTCGTGGCTATCTATACCGCGCAAGATCTTGCTCTCTCACCAGTCGAGGCTTCGTTTAATCCACTTGCCAAGCGCACGCTTCTTGCAAGCGGCAAGGTTCGCTACGTTGGCGAACCAGTTGCTGTTGTTCTCACAGAGTTCGCCAATCAAGGCGAAGATGCAGCCGAGCGCGTGATTGTTGACTACGACGCTCTCGAAGTACTTGTTGACGTCGAGCAAGCAATGACATCATCAACACATATTTATGAAGAGGTCGGCAGCAACGTTGTATTTGAGTCAACTGCAATCGGAATGCCAGACAACACGGGTGATGCATTGTTTGCCGATTGTGAAGTTGTGGTCAAGGGCAGGTTTGTTAATCAGCGCGTTGCCCCATGCCCGCTTGAAGTGCGTGGTGCCGCTGCCGCATGGGACAACGGCCGGTTAGTGCAATGGTTGTCGACGCAGCATGCACAAGGCGCGCGCGAT
>CAXNIQ010000093.1:0-5581 GCA_964202465.1 Ilumatobacteraceae bacterium | reverse complement strand
AGCATGATGCCTGCAAATAATGCTCCTATATAAGGAGTGCCGATCTTGGCGAAATGGCCGATGACTGGCGCGACGAACTCGGCGTGCAGAGCAGCTGCCGTGGTGTTGACCGGTGCGGGGGCGTAGGCACCCATGCCACCAGTGTTTGTGCCGGTGTCGCCTTCGCCTACACGCTTGTGGTCTTGAGCAAGGGGCAAAGCAACGCTCGTGATGCCATCGCACAATGCGATCAATGAGACTTCGGTGCCAATAAGTCGTTCCTCCAACACAATGTCGCCAACAGCAATTGCTTCGCGGATAGCGACATGGGTTTCGACGATCGATTCGGGTACGACAACACCCTTGCCACCTGCAAGACCAGACTGTTTGACAACAACTGGTCGGTCAAAGGTGGCGCACCATGCGATCGCTGCATCGGCATTTCCTTTTGGAAAGTGGGCGAAGTGCGGGCTTGGCAAATTGAGTTGCTCTGCTAGTTGGCGTGAAAAGATTTTGGATGACTCAAGCATGCTGAGTTGCTGTGTTGGTCCGAAGACTTTGACATTGATGGCGTGAAGTGCATCGGTGAGGCCAGCGTCAAGCGCTACCTCTGGGCCGATGATCACCAAGTCGACATGTTGTTGTGTGCACAATGCAACCATGGCCTGCACATCGGTGACAGACACATTGTGCCGCTCGCCTGGTGTGCCGGCGTTGCCTGGCGCGACAAGTAGGCGTTTGCAATGCATTGATTGTGCAACTTTGCTCGCAATAGCGTGTTCGCGACCGCCGCTACCAACAACGAGTACTGTGACTTCGTGCGTCATGCAAGCACCTGATCGAATACGTCTTTGCTGTGTCGCTTGGTGATCTGGATTGGATATGCGCCAGTGAAGCAAGCATTGCAATAACCATCTTCTTTGCCAACCGCGCGCATCATGCCGTCGAGCGACAAAAATGCAAGTGTGTCACAACCAATTTGCGCACGTAATTCTTCCAAGTTGAGACGAGCCGAAATGAGATCGTCATCGTGACCCATGTCAACACCAAAGTGACAAGCATGTGTGATGGGAGGGCAGGTGATGCGCAAATGCACTTCGGTTGCCCCTGCATCGCGAATGAGTGCCACGAGTCGGCCTGCGGTGGTGCCGCGCACGAGCGAGTCGTCGATCATGATCACACGCTTGCCTGCGAGATTTTCGTTCAGCGTGTTGAACTTCATTGCCACGCCCTTATCGCGCATCGACTGCGTTGGCTCGATAAATGTGCGACCGATGTAGCGGTTTTTGATCAAGCCGTCGTTGTAGGGAATGCCGCTGACGCGTGAGAAGCCAACCGCTGCAGGAATGGATGAGTCGGGTACAGGAATGACGACGTCGGCATCAACCGATGCTTCTGCGGCAAGTTGTTCACCCAAGCGCTGGCGCACAGAGTGCACACTGCGATTGTCCCACTCTGAATCTGGGCGCGAGAAATACACGAACTCAAATGTGCAACGGGCTTGTGGCACGTGAGGTATCTGTGCCTGGCGACGAGTGAGTTGCTTGCCCTGGGCGGTAACAATTTCTCCTGGTGCGACTTCGGAGATGTTGGTGCAATCGAGTGTGCGCAGCGCGCAAGTTTCTGATGCAATAGCCCAACCACCGTTTGGCAACTGACCAACCGACAGGGGCCTAAAGCCCCATGGGTCGCGCACGGCGATGACGCGGTCGGCTGCCAAGATGACGAGCGAGTATGCGCCTTGCCATGCCGACAGTGTGCGCTCAAGACGTGTTTCCCATGTTGTGCCCCCAGCTGATGCAAGCATCAGTGTGATTACTTCGGTGTCGGATGACGCGGTCAGACCAAAACCTTTGGAGAGCAATTCGTCGCGCAACTCTGGTGCATTCACCAAATTGCCGTTGTGGGCAACAGCAAGTGGGCCGTGCATTGTCTCGACCAAAAATGGTTGTGCGTTGCGTGCGCCTGGAGCACCGGTGGTGGAGTAGCGCGTATGACCAATCGCGTACATGCCGTGCAGTGGTGCAAGCGTGTGCGGAGTAAACACCTGACCAACAAGTCCGACATCTTTGTGCAGGCGTGCTTGCTTGCCATCGGCAACTGCAATACCTGCAGCCTCTTGTCCGCGATGTTGCAGCGCAAACAACCCAAAGAAAGAGAGTTGTGCAGCATCATCTTGTGTGGATGAGATAGCCAACACGCCGCACTCTTCGTGCGGGGAGTCGGTATCGAAAATTGCTTGCAATGAATGCTCAAGCATTGCGACTCTTCGCATCGGCAGCGAGCACTCTTTCGCGTTGAGCTCGCTGAGCATTCGCGACTGCCGCAGCAACTGCGCTGTCGTGGTGAGCGAGCACTTTGGCCGCAAATGCTGCGGCATTGACTGGCTCGGCGATAAATGCGCAAGCAACTCCAGGCGGCATTCGCACACTCGACCAGATGTCGTTTACTGATTGAGCATCATCGCTTGGTGGTGGGCATGCGATCACTGGCGCAGTCACTTGCGGGTCGGTGAAACCAGACAACGCATTGGACCTTCCAGCAACGGTGATGTAGACCTTGGGGCGACCGTTGGCTTCATATTCGCGAATCAGGCCAAGTACATGCTCGGGTGTGCGATGAGCCGAACCCACACGTACCTCGACGTCGAGCGCAAAAACTCTCGCGGCGTCTGCAATTTTATTGCTGTGATCCATGTCGGCTGGTGAGCCCATGAGGATGATTACTTGGGGTTTCATAGCAGGTTCGCTTTCTGTAGTGCGGATGTGAGACGTTGTTGCACCGGATAATCACCTGCAACAAATGGTGTGCCAGTAATGCGTTCAAAGGCTTGTATGTAACGAGATGTGGTTGCGCTGATCACTTCTGGATCAAGCGTTGGTGGCGGACCGTCGCCGCGATAGCCAATGGCATCGAGTGCTAAGCGAATTGGTTCTTTGTCGAGACTCTCGGGTTCTTTGCCTGCTTGCAGTCGTTCTTCGTATGATTTGAGTTCCCAAAAACGCGAAGAGTCGGGTGTATGCATCTCATCAATGATCAGCACTCTGCCGTCGGGGTGAATACCAAATTCGTACTTGGTATCGGCAAGCAACAGTCCTGCTTTTTTTGCAACTTGTTGACCGCGGGCAAACAATGCAAGTGCTGCATTGCACACAGTTGTCCATGTTGCTTGGTCGACTAAGCCGCGTGTTACCACGTCGGCACACGTGAGTGGTTCGTCGTGGGCGCCTGCATCGCCTTTGGTGGTTGGTGTGATGATGGCCTCGGGGAGGAGAGTATTTTTTTTGATGCCATCAACAAAGTCGTAGCCATAGATATTGCGCTTACCCTGCTCATACAGCTTCCAGATACTGGTGCTCGTGGAGCCTGTCATCACGCCACGCACAATCACTTCTACAGGAAGCGGGGTGGCACTCACTGCAACGGTTGCGTTTGGATCAGGAAGCGAAATGACGTGGTTGTCGATGATGTCTTGAGTGTTGGCAAACCACCAAGCCGCAAGTTGGTTGAGCACTTGGCCTTTGTAGGGCACTGAAGCAACGATTTGGTCAAACGCCGAGAGTCTGTCGGTGGTGACGAACAGACGTGTGTTGTTGGCGAGTGCGTAGGAAACGCGGACCTTGCCAACCCTGCGGTCTTGCAGCGGCAAGACGATGTCGAGACAGGGATCAACTTGTTGCATGAAGCACTCCTTGCGTGAAGAGGTGAAGACCGAGTCCGTTACGTGCACCACGATGAAACTGCGGGTGCTGACGAGCAACAACATGATTTTCGGCGTGTGGCATCAAGCCGAGCACAAGGCCCGACTCGTCGCACACACCTGCAATGTCGGCACGCGAACCATTTGGGTTAGTGGTGTAGGTGAGTGCGATTTGGTCATTGAGTTGAAGCGATGCGAGCGTGGAGTTGCTGCAAGTAAAGCGCCCTTCACCGTGGGCGATGGGGCAATAGATCTCTTGTGTGAGATGTTTTGTCCACACCGACTTTTTGGACACAGGTTGCATCGTGACCCAACGACACTGAAAGCCTCCGCTTTCGTTGTGACCGAGAGCCGCATCATTGGTGCCTGGCAACATGCCCATGCGCACGAGAGTCTGAAAACCATTGCAGATGCCGATGATGGGTATGCCCTTAGCAACCGCAGTGCGCAGCGCATCGCCAACGAGGTGCGAGAGTTCGAGTGCGAACAATCGTCCTGCGCCAAGTGCGTCGGCAAACGAAAAGCCACCAGCGATCACAATGAGTTGCGCGTTAGCGATGGCAGAGGGCTGATCGCGCAGTTGATTGAGATTGAGTGACGATGCAGTTGCACCGGCGAGTTCGAGCGCAAACATCACGTCGGGGTGGCGGTTAGTGCCGGGTGCCGTGAGCACGAGCGCATGTGGTTTTGAAATCACAGTCCGTCCTGCCATGCGCCAAGCAACGTTTGTATCGAGATTGATGCACCGTCTGGAAGCATGAACGACTGTTGATCTGTGACCGTGCCGATGATCTGTGATTGCCCAACAAGTTGTTGGAAAGCTGCCAGATTGTGTGGCTCGACTTCAATGATGTGACGACCAAGAGATTCGCTAAACAGCAGCGTGTACAAATCTGTTGCTGAGTCGAGTGGCGATTGCAAACTCATCTGAGCGCCCAGCCGACCACCGATGCACATCTCCCCAAGTGTCACGGCCACTCCGCCCTCGCTGCAGTCGTGGCATGCGACAACAAGACCTTGCATCATGGCTTGATGTATTTGGCGATAGCGATGTGGCGCACTCATGTCAAAATCTGGAACAACACCGCTCGTTGTAAGTGGTTCTTGACAAATCATTGCGGCGTGGCTTGCACCAAACTCGGGCTTGGTGGTGCCAGTGAGCAGCAAGACATTGCCTGCCTGCTTGAGATCGGATGTCACGGTGTTTTCGGCTTGAGGCACGTGAGCAATTGCAGTAATCACCAGTGTTGGAGGCACCGAATGACGCTCGCCGTCAGTGCCGACATATTCATTATTCAGAGAATCTTTGCCAGAAACAAACGGTGCATTGAAGGCGAGTGCACCCTGGCAACATCCGTCGACTGCCGCAACTAGTTGGCCAAGCGTGGTTGCGCGTTGCGGATCACCCCATGAAAAGTTGTCGAGCAATGCAGTTTTGTCAGGGTCGGCACCGACGGCGACCACGTTGCGCAGTGCTTCGTCCACTGCGCTGAGCGCCATGCGCTTGGCATCGAGAAGGCCGTACCACGGGTTGACACCGATGCCGATTGCGATACCAAAGTCGTCGGTGGGTTCGGCCACTACAACTCCATCTCCGTGTCCATCGCCAACTGCGCCAACAAGTGGGCGCACCATGGTCGCACCACGAATTTCGTGGTCGTAACGATGAATGATGTTGGCTTTGCTGGCAATGTTTGGATGACCGAGTAGCGCAAGTAATACGTCGGCAGGTGATTGGCGAGTAAGCCACTGTGGCACCGATGTGGGTGCATTTCGCTGCGGTGTTGGCATCACTGCATGCATGTGTCGTTGCGGGCGACCGTTGTGTAAAAAATGCGTGTCGAGTTGCAACACCGGCGTGGTGTTGTAGCGCACCGTGAGTTGGTTGTCGCCAGTAAAAAA
>CAXNIQ010000092.1:0-5818 GCA_964202465.1 Ilumatobacteraceae bacterium | reverse complement strand
GTCGTGATTGAACAAGCCAAACTTTTGCTGACCAATGTTGGCGAAGGAAATGTTGCGATCGTGTGCCCGGACGATATGACCGACACGATCGATAACGCACTGAGTGCAGCCGGCGTGGCGCACGGACGCGCGAACACCACGGCACTCGACTCGCGTCTGACAGTAGTGCCAGTAAGCGTTGTAAAAGGCCTCGAATTAGATGGCGTACTCGTTGTCGAACCAGCGCGCATTGTTGCCAGCCAGGTGCACGGGCTGCGGGCTCTTTATGTTGCGCTTACTCGTTCGACGCAGCGCTTGACAGTGGTGCACTACGAACCGTTGCCGCCATCGATGCTGAGCTAATTGCGCTGCGTGTTATTGCTGCGACTGAATCACTAAATCAAGAAACCGAAGCGCCTTATCGGCATCTGCTGGCCGCGTGCGCTCAACAGAGCTTGTTGCAAGATCAATTATTCGTTGCATGTCCTCAAGGGTTTGTTCAACAGTTGCGCCACCTGCAGCAGAGATTTGTGGTTGCAAAGCATCCCAAATATTGAGGACAGCAGCGAGCGTGGTCTTGGCGCGAGGTTTGTCTTGATCGGTGAGAGCAACTGACATCTCGGCAATAGACGAGTGCAATTGGCCAAACAATTCGGTTGCTGTGCCGGTTGGCAAGGTAGTGACTGCTGGCTGCAACAGGGTGGTTGGGGCCGAAAGGTTGATTGTTGTTGCGCAACCTGAAACCGCAACAGCCAGTATTCCGAGCAACACAGTTGCGCGAATGCGCAGTGTATTTTTAGACATAATTATTAGACAACTTTTTAGGCAAGAACGAGAATGCGTGAACTCGTAAACTCATCAAGCACAACATCGGTGTTATCTACACGAACAACGCGTGACCCATCTTTGTTCGATGTAACGACAGTTCCGCTGTGTCCTGGCTTGAGATTGGCATGTTCAAGAAGCTCGAGAGCACCAGTAGCAAACTCGAGTTCTTCAGGAATGCGATTGACAGTGAACAACTTGCCTTCTGCAACTTCGCACAATGGTGAAAGACGTTCTTGTCGGTATGACGATCCTGGAATCGGATTGCCATGGGGGCACGTGGTCGGATTGTGCAACACGCGGTTCATCGCAGTCTCCACATCCAAATTCATAATGTGCTCCCACTTGCCAGCCTCGTGGTGTGCATTTGCCCATGAGAGGCCAAGTATGTCGGTGAGAAATCGTTCGGCAATGCGATGACGGCGCACCACGCGCTCGGCAAGTACGTCGCCATCTGGCGTGAGCGAGATTTTTGCCCCACGAACAACAATGAGACCTTCGAGTTCCATGCGCTTGACCATCTCGGAAACCGATGGGCGAGACACACCAAGTCGATCTGCGACGCGTGCTTGAATGACATCAATGTGGTCTTCTCGCAACTCAAAAATACATTCGCAATATTCTTCAAATGCTGGGTGATGTTCGCCGGTAGTAGCCACTTAGTCTCCTAATGTTTCACGTCCGACACCGCGGAGGCCAGCCCACACGAGGTCTGCAACTTGTTTTCCTAGAACATCTGGATCGAACGCAATGTTGTTGTCGAGTAGGTAACGCACAACACCTTCTATTGCACCAACCACACCGTGTGCAAGTGTGCTCAAATGCGTGGCGTCAAGATCAATTGCGATAAGAGGCACAATTACATTTGCCGAATTATCAACTACCCGACGAACCGCAAGAGCAAACTCGACATCGTTGCGCGTACCACTGTCAAACAAAAATTTGAAACGATTATGATCTGTTGCTGCCCAGCGAAAGAAAGCGATTGTTCCTTGTTCGGCTTGCAACTTGCCGCTCGTGGCCTGCACTGTTGCTTTGGTGATCTCATTGATCATCTGCGTACCAGCGTCGTCGATGAGCGCTAAGTACAGCGCCCGCTTGGACTCGAAATGTTGGTACACAACAGGTTTCGTTATTCCAGCCAATTCGGCAATGTCGTTCATTGACGACTCGTGGAAACCCTTAGTCGCAAATACTTTTAAAGCAACGTCAAGAATTTGTTCTTTACGTTCGTGAGCGGGGAGTCTTACTTGCATGTCACTACTACCGTACTCGCGTTGGCACAATGTGCCTATTCGCGTGCTAAACGCCGTTTAATCGGTCTTCTCTTTCGGCTGACTTAATTGCGTATCCCAAGACAATTGCAGGGGCAAGCAGAATTGAGCCGACGACAAGTCCTGCAGTGGCGAGGCGACCGATCAGGGGAGTGAAAGTGTCAATAAGTCCGACAGCAACTGCTGCTATGGACACACCAAATGCGAGGTAGCCAAAGCGATTGGCCCGTTTCGTCCATACGGCGATAAAGCTGCGACGGCGTCGGATTGGATCAGAAGTTTGTGGTGTTGATGTCATAGCCTCAAACCCATGGTAGAGGGCGCACAGTTGAATGCAGGCATCACCGTTTCACTGGAGTGGCGTGACCAAGTAGCGATCGTCACAATCAATCGGCCCGAACGTCGAAATGCACTTGATGTGCCAACTCTGCATGCATTGCGTCAGGCCCAACTGGATGCGCTCGAGAAGTCTGCGCGAGTGTTGGTGCTCGCTGGTGCTCCACCTGCATTTTGTGCTGGCGCAGATTTGGGTGGGGTCCATGAAGATGAATTTCATGAAGCACTGCAAGTCGTACTGCGAGGTTTTACCCAACTGCCATTTGTGACAATGGCTGCGGTCGACGGGCCGGCATTGGGTGCCGGTGCGCAACTACTTGTGGCATGTGACGTGCGAGTAGCAACACCGACAAGTGTGATTGGTGTACCCGCAGCAAAACTTGGATTGGTAGTCAATCATTGGACGGTCGAACGCATCGTCCACGAATTGTCGTGGCCGGTTGCGCGCGCAATGTTGCTCACTGCCACTACCTATACCGGTGCACAACTTGCAAGCCTTGGCTCGGTGCATCGTCTTGGCACTCTCGATGACGCGCTTGCATGGGCGAACGAGATTGCGCAACTCGCACCGCTCACGATCGCTGGCCACAAGATCGCACTCGAGTCGACAGCTGGCGTGCCAGATGTGCATGATTTGGTGCGAGCAGCGCGCGAAAAGGCAATGTTGTCGAGCGATGCGCAAGAAGGCCGCAGTGCGTTTGGGGAAAAGCGCAAGCCGAGGTTTATTGGATCATGAGTCTGGTTGTCGATTTTCGAGAGGCTGTCGTTGTATTCAACGGTTTTCCCGCACTCGCAGGAGCCACGTTTCAAGTAACACGCGGCGAAGTCGTGTTATTGCAGGGGCCAAATGGTGCTGGCAAGACAACGCTGTTGCGTGCGTGCGCCGGGCTGTTGCCAGTCGTACGCGGAAGCGCCAGCGTGTTGGGCGTCGACCTGTGTGTCGATCGCCAGTCGGTGCGAGCACGTGTTGGTTTGCTTGGGCACGCCAACGGATTGTTTACTGATTTAACAATTCGAGAAAATATTTTGTTCTGGGCACAAGTTATTGGTGCCTCCACCGATGAAGTCACTGCGACTATGCAACGAATGGGTATTGACGGACGAATAGCCGATCAAAAAGTATTGCACTTGTCGGCCGGACAAAAACGCCGCTGCGCATTGGCGTGTCTTGTGGTACGTAGGGCCGAGTTGTGGCTGCTAGACGAACCTCATGCCGGATTGGACGCGAAGGGTCGAGACGAAATTGATGCAATCATTCGCGAAGCTTCGTCGTTCGGTGCAACTGTGTTGATTGCTTCTCATGAACTCGAGCGCACCAAAGGTCTCGCAACGCGAAGCGTTTCTGTTGTGGCTGGGCAGGTGCAGTGATGAGCGGCTTAGGAGCACGACCAATTTCAGTTTCGCGTGTCGCACGAGTAATCGCAGCAAAAGATTTGCGTATCGAACTGCGCAGTCGTGTCGTGACAAACCAGGTCTTTCCGTTTGCGGGACTTGTCATGGTGATGTTTGCCTTTGCTCTCGACAACGATGCTGTATTGAGTCGAGTTGCAGGTGGTCTTGTGTGGCTCGCAACACTTTTTTCGTTAATCATTCTCGTTCAACGATCGTTTGCTGTTGACAGTGCCGATGGCGCACTTGAAGCACAGCGTGTTGCGGGTCTTGATCCTGCAGGAATTTTTATTGGAAAAGCAGTTGCTGTGATGGCGCAACTTGTGGTTCTTGAGATGTTGTTGTTGCTTGCCGCAGTGGTGCTGTATCGAGTTGAGTTGCCTATTGATGGCGTAGTGCTGTTGGTCACTTGTGTTATTTGCGCAACGGCTGGTTTGGCGTTCGTGGGTACGCTGTATGGCGGTTTGACTGCTGGAGCACGAGGGCGCGAAACATTGCTGCCATTGTTGATGTTGCCAGTTGTTGCACCTGTACTGATTGGCGCAACCCGCGCCACTGAGTCGGCATTTACGAGCGGAGGAGCAGCGGTGTCGGATGGATGGCCATGGGTTGGGGTACTCGCAGTGTTTGCTGCGGTGTTCGCGATCGGTGGAATTTTGTCATTCGGATCGTTGATAGAGGAGTAGCAATTGATGACGTCAGTGAATTCAACAACTACTCAAACGTTCACCGCAAAGGTCGCAACACCAACGTCACGACTCATTGGCGCGATGGCAATTGTGTCTATGGCATGGGTTGTGCTCGGCGGGTTGGTCGTTACTCCAAGCGATGTGAACCAGGGTGACGCAGTTCGAATTATGTATGTACATGTACCCACAGCATGGGTCGCATACTTGGCATTTATCGTCACCGCAGTTGCATCTGCATGTTGGCTCTTAAGTCGCAAACATGCAATGGGTTTCGATCGCGTTGCCGGAGCATCGGCGGAAGTTGGCGTGATCTTCATGGCAATGACGTTGCTGAGTGGTGGATTGTGGGGGCGCATCACGTGGGGAACGTATTGGGCATGGGATCCGCGACTCACAACGACAGCATTTTTACTCGTGACCTATATCGGCTACTTGGCTGTGCGTGGTCTTGGCGGATCACTTGAACAGCGCGCGCGTCGCTCTGCAGTGATTGCATTACTTGCAGTTCTCGAAATTCCTTTGGTGCATTTCAGCGTGTTGATGTGGCGCTCCTTGCACCAGAAGGCGAGTGTGTTGAGTGGTGACGGTGACATCAAGATGGATGGATCGATGCTGACAACGCTGCTTGTGGGAGTGATCGGTTTTACATGCACCTTTGCTTGGCTCGTGATGCATCGTGCGCGAGTGCTTGCAATGCAAGATGCCATGCAATCGAGCCAGCTCGACGCAGCACTGCGAGAACGCGCTAGTGAAAGCCGAAACACGAATGCAGGAGCCAAGTGATGGATCACCTTGGATTTATAGCGACCGTGTATCTCACCACATTTGGCGTGATCATTGCGCTTGTTGCAAAAACATTGAAACAAGGTCGTGACTTGGCGAGCAAGGTGGCCGACAAGGACAAGCCTTGGACTTAACCCCACGCACATCTTCTGACAACGCACCATTGGCGCCGCGAAGGCGCAATAAAAAATGGGGTTACGTGGCAGTACTTGTGACCATCGTGCTCGCGGGTGGCGTTATTGTCACCAAATTTCTCACATCGGCAATCGACTATTACTGCAACGTTGACGAGATCGGCCTTCGCGCGGGATGCGAAGCCGGCAGGCGTATCCGGGTGCAGGGCACAGTCGAAAAAAATTCACTTGCTTCAGTCAATAATTCCACCAACTTCGTATTGATTTTTAACGAAAAGACAATTCGTGTTGTGTACGAGGGTGACCCAGGTGGCATCTTTCAAGAATGTATTCCCGTTGTCGCACAAGGTCGTTTGGTTGGCGACATATTTGAGGCCACTCGTATTGAAGTGAAACACTCAAACGCGTA
>CAXNIQ010000091.1:0-5825 GCA_964202465.1 Ilumatobacteraceae bacterium | reverse complement strand
GCAGCACAGGTTTTCGAATGTTGCGCGGACAATTCATGTCGATATTTAAGACTGACCCACAGCAACTGAATACTCAGCGCAAAATATTTGGCCTGCACGCAGTGCTACTCATACTTTCCGTGATCTTTGTAAACCCTTGGGCATACGTGATGTTGTGGCTTGTGCCGTACATCACGGTGTGGCGAGTCATGAACAGACTCAGGTCCATTGCCGAGCACGGCGGCTTACGCGCCGATGATGATCGCCGAGTCACAACACATTCGGTCAAACAACACCTGTTTTCAAGTTTCTATTTTGTGCCGTTCAACCTTGGTTGGCACATCGCACACCACATCGACTCGGGCATTCCATTTCGTTCACTGCCCAAATATCACCGCCAACTTCGAGCATCCGGCTTCGTTGCCGATGCCTACGAATACAGCAGTTATCTGGCCATATGGCGCGCTCTTCGCTCCCCGCCAGAGGTTATTGCCAGTGTCAAATAATTAACACTACGCAGATAGTGCTAATCCCTAAAACGCCTGAATACACTGATCTGCGTGACCGAATTGTTCAGAGTTGACGAACTCCATGCCAAGCCAATCGAGGGTGACACCGAGATCTTGTGCGGTCTTTCGCTCACGGTAAACGAAGGCGAAGTTCACGCGATCATGGGGCCAAATGGCTCTGGAAAATCGACACTCGCAAACACACTGCTTGCCTCCCCCGAATACCAAGTTGTTTCCGGTCGCGTGTTTTATAAAGGCGACGACATTAGCCAGTGGCCTACTGATGCTCGCGCCAAGGCCGGCATCTTTTTAGGTTTTCAGTACCCACAAGAAATAGCAGGTGTGTCAGTCATTCAATTTTTGCGTCAAGCACTCTCGGCTCGCAAAGGCATCGACTTGTCAGTTCTCGAGTTGCGACTCTCTGCAATGTCGTGGATGAAGCGTTTGGGAATGGACTCGACATTCGTCGATCGCTACCTCAACGAAGGTTTTTCGGGTGGCGAAAAAAAGCGCAATGAAATCATGCAGATGGCAATCCTTGAGCCAGAGCTTGCAATCTTGGACGAAACTGATTCTGGTCTCGACATCGATGCGTTGCGCATTGTCGCTCAAGGAATACGCGAAGTTCGAAAAGAGCGACCAAAGATGGGAATCGTGCTCATCACGCACTACCAGAGATTGCTCGACGAGTTGCAACCGGACTTTGTGCATATCTTGATCGATGGCCGCATCGTCAAATCGGGTGGTATGGAAATTGCCCAAGAGCTAGAAAAATCCGGCTACGAGTCGTACAAAGAATAATCGCCGATTATGACTCTTGATGTAGCCACAATTCGCAAAGATTTTCCGGTCTTGCATCGACTCGTCAACGGCAAGCCACTCGTCTATCTCGACAGTGCAAACACCTCGCAAAAACCTCAAGTAGTCATCGATGCGCTTACACATTTCATGGAGCACGGGTATGCGCCAATCAATCGCAGCGCATACCAAATGGCAGCCGAAGCAACAGATGCCTTCGAGGCAACTCGCATCGCGCTTGCCACATTTATTAATGCGCCAAAAGCCAGCGAGATTGTCTTTACAAAAAATGCCACAGAGGCCCTCAACCTGGTCATCATGTCGTGGGGCCGAGCCAATCTCAAGGCTGGCGACGCGGTTTTACTCACACACATGGAGCACCATGCCAACATCGTTCCTTGGCACATGCTTGTTGCCGAGCGTGGCATTCAATTGCATTGGGTGCCGCTTACATCTGATGGTCAACTAGACCTCACGAACCTCGACGAGTTGCTCAAAAATGTAAAAGCGTTCTCATTCACTTCGATGTCAAACGTGCTTGGCACAATCAACCCTGTGCAACACCTGTGTGCGGCCGCGCACAAAGCCGGTGCAATCGCGATCGTCGATGCGTGTCAGTCTGTGCCGCATCAGCCCACCGATGTGCAAAAGTGGGGCGCAGACTTCGCGGTTTTTAGTTCGCACAAAATGTGTGGACCCTCGGGAGTTGGCGTGTTGTGGGGTCGCGAGTCGCTGCTTGTTGCAATGCCACCGTTTTTGGGCGGCGGCAACATGATTGGGGATGTGCGCCTCGACGGTTTCACTACTGCAGAAGTTCCAGCAAAGTTTGAAGCTGGTACTCCCGCAATTGCAGAAGTGGTTGCCCTTGCGTCTGCAGTTCAGTATTTGACACAAGTTGGCATGCACAACGTTCGTCAGCACGAAATCGAAATGAGCACATACGTACTCAATACGCTGAATGCCCGTTTTGGCGATGACATCACCATCCACGGCCCGACCAATCCCGAACTACGTGGTGCCACATTTTCTTTTGCGTTTCGCGGTATTCATCCGCACGATCTCAGCCAAGTCCTTGATCAAACCAATGTGTGTGTCCGCGCTGGTCACCATTGCGCAAAACCCCTCATGCGTATCATTGGTGCCAATGCCACTGTGCGTGCAAGCTTCTACTTGTACAACACATTTCAAGAAGCCGATGCTTTGGCCGATGCACTCGAGAGTGCATCGGATATCTTTTAACAAGGCGTACAAGGGAGCACATCATGGCCGGGCTTGAAGATCTCTATAGGGAAATCATTCTTGACCACTACCGCACGCCCCGCAATCGTGGCGAACTCGAGGCTCCAGCAGTGAGTGCAGAGGGACACAACCCGTTGTGTGGCGACGAGATTCGTATTTTCATTGATGTCAAAGATGATCTGGTGAGCGATGTTCGATTTAACGGCTCGGGTTGCTCAATCAGCCAAAGTTCTGCTTCCATGATGACGACTGCAGTTAAGGGCAAGCCTGTCGATCAAGTACGCGCAATCGTCAAGCGCTTTAAGCAAATGATGACTCTCGACGAAGACGACAACGCAACCATTGATGAGTCAATTAACTTGGGCGACCTAGAAGCACTTCAGGGAGTCGTCAAGTTTCCGGTGCGCATCAAGTGCGCCACTTTGGGCTGGAATACGTTGCTCGACGCGCTCGCCGAATCTGGCAAATAGTTTTTAGCCAACCAAGTTTGGCGCGGTCTTGCCGCTCAAAATTGCTAATGCATTCGTTGCAGCCAAGTCGGCCATCGCAGCACGCGTTTCAATAGTTGCAGAACCAAGGTGCGGTATTAACACTGCATTGTCAAGACCCAACAAGCCTTCGTGCACAACGGGTTCTTTTTCAAATACATCCAACCCTGCGCCGGCTATCACATTGCGCTGCAATGCATCTGCCAATGCTGTCTCGTCAACAACGGGGCCGCGCGCAGTGTTAATGAGATAAGCGCTCGACTTCATCTTTGCCAATTGCGTTGCGTTCATAAAGTGATGTGTCTCTGGTGAATACGGGCAGTGCAACGAAACGACATCGCTTGTCGCGAGCAATTCATCCATCTCGACATGCTTGGCATCAAGCTCTTTGTGGGTAGCGGCGTCAAGCGGCGTGCGCTTTGTGTACGCAATGGTCATTCCAAAAGCGCGGGCTCGTCTTGCTACGGCAGCACCAATTTGACCCATACCCACGATGCCCAGCTGTCGGCCCTGAATACTTGAGCCCAACATATAAAACATGCCCCATTGCCAAGGTTGCTGGGCACGAATAACTCGCTCGCCTTCAGCGAGCCGACGAGTCGTCATCAAGATCAACGACATTGCAATGTCGGCAGTGGCTTCAGTAAGCACACCAGGCGTATTGGTCACGAGCACTGAGTGAGCCTTGCACGCAGGCACATCGATGTTGTTGTAACCCACGGCCACATTTGAGACCGACTTGAGCTGATCTCCGGCTGCCTCAAGTAGTTCGTCATCGATTTTTTCGGTGAGCAAACTCACGATTGCTTCTGCACCAACAACTCGCTTGAGCAAGTCTTCTCGGCTCATTGGCGTCGATTCTTCCCATGCCAATACGTCGTGTTCTGCGCGCAGTCGGGCCAGTGCTCCAGACGGAATTTTGCCGGTAACAACAACTTTTGCCATGGCTACTTCTTGATCCAATCACCAAACATCGACATACCAGTTTCGATTTGATCTTTGTTGATGCCAGAAAATGCAAACCGCACATAGTTGCGTTTTTCGCCTGGCTGTGGACGACCGAAGTGGCGTCGTGTACAAAACGAAACGCCAGTTGCATGCAGTGCCTGCTCTGCAAACAGGGCCAAGTCATCAATGCCTTTGTTCTGCATTGCTTCGGTCACGTCTGGAAACAAATAAAACGCAGCCTCTGGCGAATGCACACTGACACCTGGCATTGCATTGAGCATGTTGACTGCGATGTCGCGACGCTCACGAAGAGTGTCGAGCATGACTGCTGTGCCCGACTGGTCGCCAAGCAATCCCTCAACTCCGCCGTACTGCACAAAGTGTGTCGTACACGACTCGTCATTCGTATTGAGTTTGGCAATCATGTTTGACACCTCAACCGGCGCAATTGATGCACCAAGTCGCCAACCTGTCATTGCAAACTTTTTTGAGAACGTATACAAGATGACGGTGCGCTCGAGCATGCCTGGCAACGACGCAATCGACTTTGATGTGCCCGAGTAACGCATTTCAAAATATGCCTCATCCGACAACACCCACAAATTGTGTTTGATCGCTAGTTCTGCAATTGCTTCGCGTTCAGCGTCTGTCGACTCTGCACCAATTGGATTTTGCAAGTCGTTATAAATAATTGCTTTTGTTTTCGGCGTGATTGAAGCCTTGATCTGATCGAGGTCGATATTGAATCCGGTCGACGAAGGCAAGTAACGGTATGCCTTAGCAACGCCGCCAAAATATTCGATCTGACTTTCATAAATCGGGTAGCCAGGGTTTGGGTACAACACTTCGTCGCCTGGGTTCATGATTGCCTGAATGAACTTGGTGATTACCGGCTTGCCACCTGGTTGCACGACCACATTGGCTGGCGAAAAATTGAGCCCACGACGAGCACCGACATCATTGGCAAGTGCTTCTCGCAGTTGTGGGATTCCTGCTGCGGGGCAATAACCAGTTTTGCCATCAGCAATTGCACGATTCATTGCGTCAACGATGTTGCTCGATGTTGCGATGTTGAGGTCACCGAGATGAAACGGAAAAATGTGATTTCCCTTTGCGCCCCACTCTGCTGCGGCTTGTGAAACTGCGAATGCGGTCTCTGTTCCAAGTTTTTCTAAGCGTGTCGCTAAAGCCATCTTCTCCCCCGATTGATATGTCACTGATATATTACCAACTTTACATTACATAAAGTTGAGAGCCAGAGATTACAAGGGATTTGGGTGGTGACTAATCGGCCAGAAAGGCTTGGTCAACTGGCTCACTGATTGGGTTTCGCATGGTCAGGTACACCCCAGCAAGGGCCACAACCAACGCCACCAGCGACAGCACGCTCAGTCTTTCGCCAAACAAAATTGCACTTTCGATCGCACTCAACGCAGGAGTTAAAAAGAACAGGCTGCTCACGCGTGCAGCCGAGTGTCGCGAGATCAGCAGCATCATCAGCATTACTGCAGATATCGAAAGCACGAACACCGACCACAACAGAGCAAGCAGCAACTCGGCATTGAGATGAAACTCCCACTTCTCAAACAAGCTAGACGCCACAAGCAACACTGCTCCAGCCGAAACATATTGAGCGGTTGTGCCACTGACTAACGGCATGTCTTTGCCGCGAGCACGTTGCACCAATGTTCCGGTTGACATTCCAATAATTGAGACGATCATTGCGATCAATGCGGGCCTTGTTACGTCACCTACGCCATCACGAACTTTGTCGACAACAACTACCACTACTCCACAGATGCCGAGCAACACTCCAAGCCACTGACTTATTCGCAAACGTTCTTTCAAAATCACTCTGCCTGCA
>CAXNIQ010000090.1:0-5860 GCA_964202465.1 Ilumatobacteraceae bacterium | reverse complement strand
CAAGGCACCACAATTGCTCGACGAGATGTACTCACAACCGAACCGCGATCCCAGACTGAGCAACATGCGCTTTCACTTCGGCAATGCTCAACGCGCCGTAGTGAAAAACCGATGCGGCAAGTGCCGCATCGGCGTCACGCAATACGTTTACAAAATCCTGCAGCACACCAGCGCCACCAGATGCAATAATCGGCACACGAACTGCAGACCTCACTGCCGAAGTGAGTGCAATGTCAAAACCAGTTTGCACACCATCTGCATCCATTGAAGTGAGCAGTATTTCTCCGGCTCCTAGCCGTTCGGCCTGCTGTGCCCACTCAATAACATCCAACTCTTCAGCCTGGCGACCACCTTTAGTAAACACACGCCACATCTCTTTGTCGCGACGAGCGTCGATAGCCAGCACCACTGCCTGACAACCAAACTCTTCGCTCAATTCCCTGATCAACTCTGGACGCCACACTGCTGCAGAGTTGATGCTCACCTTGTCGGCTCCGGCTCGAATGACCGCCCTTGCGTCTTCGACTGAACGAATGCCACCACCAACGGTCAGTGGAATAAACACTTCCCGAGCGGTGCGAGCAACCAGTTCTACAAGAGTCGCGCGATTCTCTACTGTCGCTGCAACATCCAAAAACACCAATTCGTCGGCACCCTGTTCGTTGTAGCGCGCAGCCAACTCGACAGGGTCACCTGCATCGCGCAGGTCAACAAAATTGACGCCCTTCACTACACGGCCATTGGCCACGTCAAGGCACGGAATAATTCGCTTCGCCAACATTTACAAGTCTGCAAACTTTTTAATCACACCGATACCAAATTGGGCAGACTTTTCTGGGTGAAACTGCACACCAAAGACATTGTTGTGTTCGACCACTGCAGAGAAAATAGATCCATATTCGCAAGTGAACGTCGTGGATGGAACTACAGGACAAAAATAGCTATGGGCAAAGTATGCGCTTTTCTGGACTTGACTTGCTTCTACTAACGCAGAGGACGCTTGAGATTCAATGGTGTTCCAACCCATGTGTGGGATTCGTTCCGATATTTCAAACTTGTGTACCGAAGCCTTAAAAATGCCAAGGCCTTCACTTTCCGGAGATTCATCGCTGCTCGAGAAGAGCACTTGCATGCCAAGACAAATCCCTAGATATGGAATTCCACCGTTGATTGAGTCGAGGAGGACAGATCGCAGATCGAGCCGATCAATTGCACTGCTCAATTGTCCAAAGTGGCCAACACCTGGAAGTAGCACTTTTGATGCCCCAGCAATCGATGACGCATCGCGGACAACTTGGTACTCGGCTTGCAACAGGTCGAGCACGTTAGTGACCGAACGCAAGTTGCCGGCGCCGTAGTCGACAACTGCGATCACAGCAACCCTTTTGTGCTTGGCAACTGATCTTTCATCTGCATGTCGGTAGAGCATGCATAGCGCATTGCGCGAGCAAAGCACTTAAATATTGCTTCAACTTTATGGTGACTCGACCGACCGTACATTACCTTGGCGTGCAGGTTTGCCCCTGCGCTGTTGACAAACCCCCCAAAGAAGTCGTGCAGTAACTCGGTTTGCAGATCGCCAACCAATCGAGCCTTGATCATGTCTGAATACACGAGGGCAGGACGACCACTCAAGTCAACTGCGACTACCGCAAGAGTTTCATCCATCGGCAGGACGAAATAGCCTGCGCGATTAATTCCAACTTTTTTGCCTAACGCTTTCTTGAATACTTCGCCCAACACAATGCCCACGTCTTCAACAGTGTGATGCTGATCAATATCCAAATCTCCGGTGGCCTTCAGTGTCAGATCAAATCCCCCGTGCTTAGCTACAAGTTCAAGCATGTGGTCTAAAAACCTGATGCCCGTAGAAATGTCGTACTTGCCTGTGCCCTCAATGAGCAATGTTGCAGAGATGCTGGTTTCTTTGCTTACACGCTTAACTGTTGCATTTCTCATATTGCTTTTTCCATTTCTGTAATAAATAACTTCATTTGGTCGATTGTCCCGATCGTGACGCGAACACATCCGTCAATTTCGTGACTTCGATCACGAATCAAGATGCCTGCCGACTTCATATGTTCAAGTATTTGTTGTTTTCGCGTGCCAGCAGCAAAGAGCAGGAAGTTGCCGTCGCTCAAAAACCATCGCAGGCCAAAGCGAGTGAGTGCTTTTTCCACCATCTGCCGAGCGGTAACAACTTCGCGCACATAGTTTGCGACAAATTCAATATCACCAACAGCGGCACGAGCCGCCGCAATGGCAACAGCATTCACACTGTAAGGCGACTGCGCTCGGCGAGCCCATGCAATGTTGCTAGCCGACGAAACAAGGCACCCACATCGCAGGCCAGCCATGCCAAATGCCTTTGAAAAAGTGCGACTCACAAACAAATTTGGATAGCGATTGAGTAACGGCAATACCGATATTTGGGAGAACTCGACATATGCCTCATCAATAAGGACAATCGTTTGCGGTGAGTGTTCAAGAATTGTGACGACGTCATCAACCGAGATTGCTCTGCCAGTTGGGTTATTTGGGTTTGCAATAAATACGCCCCGAGTCGTAGTCGTGATCTTCTCAATCAATGGCTGAAGTGGAAATGCCAGTTCATCCTCTATCTGATACGCAACTTCGGTTACTTGAACGCCAGCAACCTCGGCATAAAAGCGATACATCGCATACGACGGAAACAGGATCACGAGCTCATCGCCGGGTTCAAAAAATGTGTTGATGAGCAGCTGAATCGCCTCGTCTGTTCCGTTGGTGAACGTCAGTTGGTCATCCGTTACACCTAAAAACTTGGCGATCTCTGTTCGGGCCTCTGAATATTCGGGATACATCGCTACGTTTTCGAGGGTTAAAGCCTGAGACACTGCTGCCAACACGCGCGGCGAGCAACCAACCGTATTTTCGTTGAAGTCGAGGCGCAACTTGCCACCCCGACCCTGCGTGGGTGGCGAATAAGGACGCATGTTGCGCACACTTTGCTTAGGAATAATCATCCCTGACCTACCTCAGCACTTCTGGCCTCAGCACTTCTGGCGTGCGCTTCAAGTCCCTCAATCCGAGCCAGAGTGGCAACCGTTGGCACGAGAGCCGTGAGTGCGTCTTGACTGAGTTCTTGGATCGTGATCACTTTGACAAAATCATTGACCGACAGGCCACCACGAAGCGCTGCCACGCCCGACGTTGGCAACACGTGGTTTGGTCCGCTTGCGTAGTCGCCTGCTGCTTCGGTACTAAAAGGTCCGACAAAAATTGAACCAGCGTTGCGAATCTGATCGATCAGCAGATTGTCGGGCAGTGAGAGATGTTCTGGGGCGATGTCATTCACCAGATCAATAATCTCACGCTCATTTGTGCACACAATAATCGCGCTATTTTTCTCGATCGATTGTGCTGCAACATCGGCAGTTGGAAGCGTTGCGAGTTGGGCGGCAATCTCGTGTTGTACCTGTGTAGCAAATGCTCGAGATGTGGTGAGCAGAATCGCTCGTGCATCCACATCGTGTTCGCATTGGGCCAGCATGTCGAGTGCAACCCACTGCGGATTACCAGAATTAGCCACGATCACGATCTCGCTCGGGCCAGCAACGAAATCGATCCCGACATCGCCAGAAACGAGTTTTTTTGCCGCGGCAACATAGGCATTGCCTGGTCCAACGATCCGCTGCACTTTGTCTATCGACTCGGTGCCATAGGCAAGCGCCGCAATTGCCTGCGCTCCACCCAGTTGCAAAATGCTCGTGATGCCAAGCCACTTGGCCAACGCCAACATCTCTGGCGTTGGTTTTGCACACACCACAACAATTTGGCTGACGCCTGCAACTTGTGCCGGAATCACTGTCATCAACATCGTCGACAGCAATGCATATCGACCTGCTGGAATATAAACACCTACAGACTCAAGTGGTCGGACAATCTGCCCAAGTTTTCGGCCGTCTCGTGTTTGAGACCAAGGTTGAACAAGCTGCCCCTCAGCAAAGTCACGAATATTGCTCGCTGCAATCTCAAGCGCCTGCAACAAAACTGGATCGAGAGTGCCGCCTGTTGCCAGAGCAAAATCTGCACCAGCGCTGTCATCGCGGCCATCAAACTGTGCCGCGTATTCACGCACAGCCGCGTCACCACGATTTCGCACATCGCTCACGATTGGCTCGACAACGATGAGTGCGCGGGACAACCGATCATCAGAACGCTTGAGCAGTGTGTTTGCTGCACCGTAATCAAGTATCTGAATCATCAGTTGACGATCTTGTTGAGTGGATATTCGACAATGCCCGACGCGCCTGCTTGCTTGAGCCGAGGAATGATCGTGCGCACTGTGCTCTCGTCCAAAATCGTGTTCAGTGCCAGCCAATTTTCATCAGCCAGCGTTGAAATTGTTGGTGTCTTCAGCGCCGGCAACACGTCGAGTACATCTTGCAAACTGGAGCGCTCGACATTCATCATCAGCCCAACCTTGCCCATTGCGTTGATTGCTCCTTCAAGCAACATCTGGATGTCTTGCATCTGTTGTCGCTTACCTGGGTCTTGCCACGATGCCGTATTGGCAATGAACTGTGTATTTGACTCGAGCACCGTTTCAACAATGCGCAAATTATTCGCACGGAGCGACGATCCTGTCTCTGTTACTTCCACAATTGCGTCGGCCAAAATTGGTGGCTTGACCTCGGTCGCTCCCCAACTGAACTCGACTTTTGCACTCACCCCATTTGCTGCCAAGTAGCGCTTTGTTGTTTCTACAAGTTCGGTAGCAATGATCTTGCCCTCAAGGTCTTTTACGCTGCGCACAGCTGACTGCTCGGGTACTGCTAGCACCCAGCGCACACGGCCAAAACTTTGTTTGGCATATACCAAGTCGGTAATCGGGTGCACATTCGCACCAGTTTCGGCAATCCAGTCGAGCCCGGTCAACCCTGCGTCCAAGACACCGTCTTCTACATAGCGCGCCATTTCTTGAGCGCGAATCAGCATGCACTCAATATTTGGATCATCGATGGCCGGAAAGTATGACCGACTATTGACGGTGATCTGAAAACCTGCACGCCGAAACAAATCAATCGTTGCATTCTCCAGACTTCCTGTTGGTATTCCGAGTTTCAAAATTGATTCATTGCTCATTTGACTACCGCTTTCGTGTCGCTGTATACATCGGTTGGTGAAAAAGTTTGAGGGTCTGAAACAATCCAGTTGTTGTTGACCCGAGTGCGCGAAAAGCAGCTTTCAAAACCCTCATGGCAAACTCCTGGACCATTTGCCTTCACTGTGATCAGCAATGCGTCGCGATCACAGTCGGTCGACATCGCAACAACCTGAAGTGTGTGACCTGAGGTTTCGCCCTTCATCCACAACTTGTTACGCGATCGGCTAAAAAAGACAACAAATCCGGTTTCTAGAGTGCGCGCATACGACTCAGCATTCATGAACCCAACCATGAGCACCCGTTGCGTCACCGCGTCTTGAATAACAACTGCAAGCAGTCCATCGAGTTTGTCAAAATCCAAATCTGTCGTCGCTATTGATTGATCTTGGATTGCGGTTTCGCTATTCATTACTTCTTTATTCATTACTTCGTTGTTCATTACTTCCTGCTTTCTCGATCTGCTAGTTGAAACTTGCGCTAGAAAAACAAAAAACCCGCCGGATAAACCGACGGGCTGTGAAAAACTTGTGAGAGTTTGGATGCGCTACACAAGAGCCCGACGTGACACGTGATGAACGTGATGATGGGAGTTGTGTGCAAAAGACTTCACGACCAAAACCCTACGGTGAGTGCGCACAAATGCCAACCTCATCCCAATAGCCCGTCGCGCAGTGCGAGCAACCGCTTCATTGGTCGATGAGTGCGCCGCTC
>CAXNIQ010000089.1:0-6056 GCA_964202465.1 Ilumatobacteraceae bacterium | reverse complement strand
GGTGGGGGGACCGTTTCGATTGTGTGGGGGGTTTATGGGGGAATTCATTACATTAGTTCATCGGCAGGTTTTGCGCTAGGGGTAAATTGAAATTTCTTTTAATTCTTAAACACTTATGTTTATTGGGTTTGGAGCGCATTGTCACTGCTTTCAAACTCAGCGACTGTGGCAAAAGTTCGGAGCCGAGGTAGAAGCAGATCTTTCTAGACTGACAGGCGTGTCACAACCCAAGTATCAGAGAATTGGATTGTTTGGTGGCACATTCGACCCGCCTCACGTAGGTCATCTTGTGACAGCAATCAATGTTCGCCATGCACTCGATTTGGATGCAGTGATCTTGATGGTCTCGCATGACCCGTGGCAAAAGTCGAGTATTCGTGATGTGTCCTTAGCTGTTGATCGGTTTGCATTAGTGCAAGCGGCGGTGAGCGATGTTGAAGGACTTGTGGCGGGACGTGATGAGATCGATCGCGGTGGACCAAGTTTTACTGCCGACACGTTGCACAGCCTCGCGCACAAATATCCTGGTGCAAAGTTGTTCACCATTGTCGGAGATGATGCTGCAGCAAGTTTGCCAAGTTGGGAACGAGTCGATCAAGTGATTTCGCAATCACAATTAGTTGTTGTTGACCGACCAGGAGTGAGCGTTGAGTTGCCAAAACAGTTTGAGTGGCTTCGAGTTGAGTCGCCGCGACTCGAAGTGAGTAGCACCGACTTGCGTTTAAGGTTTGCCGACGGTCGTCCAACCGACTATCTCGTGACAACTGCGGTACTGAATGAGATTCAGATTCGTGGCATGTATGGATCAGGTGCGAGAATTATTCATTCATGACCGCAATACCTTCTCGACAACGAAACAGAATGCTTGCGGCACTTGCGTGTGGCATTGCTTCGGCATGTCTATTGCCAATTGGTGGCGTTATCGCTGCAAGGTCGCTACTCAATTCGTCGGGTGGCAAGAGGGTTGACGACAGTGGAGCATTGCTCATACCTGCAACTCCTGCTGCGCTGCTTGCCACTGTCAACGACGTCAATCAAGTCACTTCGCTCACTGCATTTGTGCTTGCGCCAAGCGGCATCGGTGGCACCATCATTTCGCTCCCGGTTGGTACTCGCGCAGAAACTATTGGCGGGCAGGCGCCACATCGAGTTGGCGACACATACCCTCTGGCCGGCATTGAAGGCATGTTGCTTGAAGTAGAAGGTTCTCTCGATGTCACATTTAGCGTGGTCGGCGCAATAGTCCGCAATGACTTGGCTGGCGTGCTCAACGTGTTGCCACCAATCTCCGTCAATTTTGAGACACCAGTTGTTAATACGGCAATGGTGATGCCTGACCCAACAACGACCACGACGATTAAGTCACGCAGTTCCAGATCGACAGAGACAACTCTTCCACCACAACCAACTGCAGTTGACACCGAGTTGTTTCCTGCAGGCGAGCAGACGTTGACTGGCGATCAAGCGGCGTTGTTGTTGTATGCACAGAAATCCGGCGAGACAGAATTCGATCGGCTTGCTCATATCAAAGCAATGTGGAATGGAATTGCGACAGCAGTTGGCACTGGCTTGAGTTCAGAAGTTGCACAATTTGATGCAGCACTTGTAGGGGTTGAAACTCCCAATGAAATCGGAGCATTCATGCGCCGAATGTTCGGTGGACCAATACAGGTTTGGCAATTGAGTGCACAGCCACTTGTGGGTGAAGACAATCCGCTTGGTGCTGACTTGTATGCGCTCGATCGCTTTGAGGTGTTGATGATCATGGCCAGCGTGGCGCCGAGTAGTTTGTCGATTGCTAATGACACACTTGCGGTGCAGGTTGACAACCCATTTAACGATGCCAATATCACGCGAGCGATTGTTGAACGGCTGAGTTATCTCAATGTGACCGTGGCATTGATCAGAAATCTGCCTGCACCTCCAGAGCCCAAGACGCAGATCAAGACTTCAGACATCACGAAGTCTGAATTGCAAAAAATTGGAATCGAGTCAATCATTGGGTCAGTTTCTTACGGAAAACTGAAGCAACCTGTGCAGGGTATAGGCGCACAAATAATTCTTGGTCAAGATTTTGTTGACTTCTTAGCATCTGCGCCGGCGCTGCCACCAACGACCGTGGCTACCGATGGTTGAGAAAAAGCCAGTGGCCAAGAAAGCAGCGGCTAAGCCAGAAGTTTCGGCAGCATTGCAGCTTGCTCAAGTGGCCGCCGGTGCCGCAGACGAGAAGCAGGGAACCGGCATCACAGTGCTGGACGTGGGCGATGTGTTGGCAATCACCGAGTTATTCGTTGTCGCAACAGCCAGCAATTCGCGCCAAGTCGGCGCAATTCAGAGCGAGGTCAGCCACAAAGTCCGTGAAAAACTTGGACGGTCTCCCTTGCGCAGTGAAGGCACGGTCGAGCAGCAATGGGTGCTTATCGACTACGGCGATGTTGTCGTCCACATTTTTGCTCAAGAGGCACGCGATTTCTATGAAATTGAACGCTTGTACAGCGATGTGCCTGTGGTGAGTTGGAGCCTCGGCGACTAAGTTCGTGAGCATGACGACATTGAATAACTCCAATTTTGGCTTGACAGGTTTGCGAGCGCTTGTCACTGGCGGCGGCTCTGGAATTGGTAGAGCGATTGCCGATGCCATGAAGAATGCCGGCGCGACCGTAGTCGTGTGTGATGTCAACGACTCAACAAAGCCCAACTACATCTGCGATGTTTCAAAGACGAGCGACGTGGAAGCAATGTTTGCGGCAATCGAACACGACCTTGGCGGTCTCGACATCTTGGTCAACAATGTTGGGGTGCCTGGCCCTACAGCACGAGTGGATGAAATGGATCCAGATGCCTACGACGAGTGTGTGCGCATCAACCTTGGCGGCACGTTTCGTTGCACTCATGTCGCTGTGCCGATGTTGCTGAAATCAAAAGGCTCGATCATCAACATTTCTACGAGCGCGGGAATTTATGGTTACCCACTTCGCTCGCCGTATGTTGCAGCAAAGTGGGGAATCATCGGTCTCACCAAGTCGTGGGCAATGGAACTTGGCGAGTTTGGCGTGCGCGTTAATGCCATCTGTCCAGGGTCGGTGAGTGGCCCGCGCATGGATGGAGTGATTGAGCGCGAGGCATTGGCAACTGGTGCGACAGCAAGCGACATTCGAACTGGTTATGAAAAGCAAGTTTCACTGCAGACGTTTGTCGACGCAAGCGACATTGCGGCTTCTGCAGTTTTTTTGAGTTCACCAGCAGCGCGATTTATTACAGGTCAGGTGCTTCCGGTCGATGGCAATATTGAAACGATGAGGGCGTAGTTGCTAAACTTGGAATTCAAGAGGAGGAACGATGAGTATTCCTGATGACAGTGCAGAAAAGAAAAAGATCCTCGATCTCAACGAAGATGGCCGAGTCTCACTTGGCGAAAGCTTGCGAGCAGAAGCAGGTTTGCTGGAAGAATTCACGAAGGCCCCGGCACGCAAGCGGGGAATCTGGGGCTGGATCAATCGAAAGACTGGCAGGATTCTTGGCAGATTCGACAACGACTAGAAATGTCTGGTAAATCTGTATTGCAGGCTGATTACCCTTATGGAGATTGATTTTCTCCACAGAAAACCATTGCTCAACCGTTAGACTCGTTGAGGAAATAGCGGGGCTATAGCTCAATTGGTAGAGCGCTTGCATGGCATGCAAGAGGTCAGGGGTTCAATTCCCCTTAGCTCCACTAATACGAATGGGGGATTATGACACCACAGATTTTGGATGGATCTGTCACGCTGCGTGGGCTCAATAAGTCATATGGCGACCGTGTCGTTGTCAATAACGTGTCGCTTGACATTCACGCAGGCGAGTTCTTTTCGCTATTAGGACCATCGGGTTGCGGCAAGACCACAACGCTGCGAATGATCGGTGGTTTTGAAATTCCGGACTCTGGTCAGGTGCTCATTGACGACAAAGATGTCACTGATGATGAGCCAGAGGTGCGACCGCTTAATACCGTTTTTCAAAACTACGCACTGTTTCCGCATCTCAATGTGTATGACAACGTTGCCTTTGGGTTGCGCTTTGAGAAAGCGGGAAGTGTTTCGGCGAGGCCTGAAAAAGAACGTGTCATGCAAGCGCTCGACTTGGTCGCACTCGCATCGTTTAGTGGTCGCAGAGTGCACCAACTCTCTGGTGGTGAGCAACAACGTGTCGCTCTTGCGCGAGCACTTGTGCTTGAGCCGAGCGTATTGTTGCTCGACGAGCCGCTAGGAGCACTCGACGCACAGTTGCGTGCACGCTTGCAAATCGAGCTCGCGACCCTGCAACGGCAAATCGGTATCACATTTATTTATGTGACACACGATCAGCACGAAGCATTTACGATGAGCGATCGCATCGGTGTGATGCGCGATGGAAAACTCATTCAAGTTGGCAGTCCGCGCGAGATCTACGAGATGCCAGCCTCAATTGATGTTGCTCGGTTTATTGGTGCCGCCAACCTGGTTCCAGGGATTGTTGTCGAACGCGGTGTGGTCTTGGTTGCAGGTGAACGATTTAGCGCTCCAGATCTCGCGCCGTTGGGTGAGGGAACGGTTTTGATTCGACCAGAACGCATCAGAGTTGGTGCAGGAACACACGCTGCAACGATTGAGCACGTCACATTTGCAGGATCGACGTTGCGAGTTGCGCTCCACATAGGCGGTGTTTCACTTGTAGCCGAAGTGCCTAATGATGAAACTTCTATTGGGCTTCGCAATGGCGACAAAACAATGATTGATGTGTTGCCCGACGCAGTTCGAGTATTGCCTCCCACTCAGCCTTAGGTTGTTGTCTAGGCGTCGGCTTGAGTGATATCTGAAAGTGCAGCGCGCAATCCACCGCTATCGCCATGTCGCTTGCGCCAAAGCGATAAACCAAATAATCCGCAGATCAAGACGGTAAATGACGTAAGCACGAGCAGTGTTGCGAGTGCATTCAGTGCCGGAGTTGCACCACCCTTTACAGAAGAGTAAATACGTAGAGGAACAGTTTCTGAGTCGACGCCCGACGAAAGAAAACTGGTGATTACGAAGTCGTCGATAACGGTTGCAAAGACGACAACAAGGCTTGCCATGACCGATGGCCAGAGCATCGGCATGAGCACGTAGCGAAGTGCCTGAAAGCGTGTGGCGCCAAGATCGCGGGCGGCTTCTTCGAACCCGGAGCCTATGGAGGCGAGTCGTGCGCGCACGATGACGACAACAGCCGAAATTGAAAACGTGACGTTGCCAAGCAACTGCGCGGGGAATCCGAGGGGGATGCCAGTGAAGAGGCGAGTGAACGTGAGGAGCAGGGCTGCACCCACAACAATTTCTGGCGTGATGAGGGGTACGGATGTGAGGCCTTGCACTGCTGTGGCAGAGCGCCCTCGCAGACGGTGTGCTCCTACTGCAAGCGAGATACCAATTGGCACAACTATGGCTACGGTCGTGAAAGCAAGTACTAGCGAATTAACAATTGCGTGGCGCATCGATGCATCATGGAGCACTGAAGCATTTGGGTCTCCGGTCCACCAGCGCAGCGAAAAGCCCTGCCACACCGTGCGGCTACGACCATCATTAAATGAATATGCGACAGCAATGATCACTGGCACGAGACTCCACGTGATGTAGCCCCAGATAATGATGGGCAAAAAAGAAATTCGACGGCGCGTCATCGTGCTCATTTGACACGCTCTTTCGCATATTTTGCCGTTGAGCGTAGGTACCAACTCAGGGCTACTAATAACAACGCCGACAACATCATGACCAATACGGCACCCCGCTGTGGTTGTTGGCTGTTGTTGATGTAGAAGTCAATTTGATTACCAAGCATTTCGGTGCGTGGCGAGCGCGAAAGTAGGTCATTGGTGTAGTAGTCGCCAAACATCGGTAGTGCAATCAATATGGCTGCAGCCGCCATTCCGGCTTGAGCCATCGGAACTGTTACAAGCCGAAATGCTTGTCGCGAAGTAGCGCCCAAGTCGCGTGCGGCTTCAACGAGTCGCCAATCGAGACGCTCAAGTGTTGCGTACATCGGCAAGATGAGAAACGGAACATAGC